>NZ_JANSHF010000001.1:0-85815 GCF_047461475.1 Synechococcus sp. WC10meta | reverse complement strand
CGATCCCTCAAGCAAGAGCGAGATTTTACCAACGCAGTTATCGATACAGCAGGGGCGTTGGTAGTGGTCCTGGATCCGGAAGGGCGCATCCTGCGCTTTAACCGGGCCGCCGAGCAACTCTCTGGCTACTCGCTGGCGGAAGTCAGGGGCCGGCTACTGTGGGAGGTGGGTTTGATCCCAGCGGAGGATGTGCCTGGTGTAAAGCAGGCTTTTGAACAGCTCAAGGGCAATCATTCCCTCTTTTTGAACCGCCATGAAAACTTCTGGCGCACCAAGCAAGGGGCACTGCGGCTGATTGACTGGACCAATACCGCCTTAATCGGTGCCAACGGTGAGGCAGAGTTTCTCATGAGCACTGGCATCGACATCACCGACCGCAAGCTGGCAGAGCTGGCCCTCAAAGAAAGCGAAGAGCGTTACCGGGATCTCTTTGAAAATGCTAGCGATCTAATCCAGTCCGTCGACCGCGAAGGGCGCTTTTTGTATGTCAACCGCGCCTGGAAAGAAACCCTGGGCTACGACGAAACTCAAATCCAGCAAATGAGGGTTTTCGACATCATCCACCCCGACTATCGGCAACACTGCCAGATGCTTCTTCAAAGGCTCCTGGCAGGAGAGCCATTGGAAAACGTCGAGGCGGCCTTTGTAGCTGCTAACGGGGAAACGGTCTGGGTGGAGGGCAATGTCAACTGCCGCTTTGAAGATGGAGTGGTGGTGGCTACGCGGGGCATCTTCCGCAACATCACCGAGCGCAAAAAAGCTGCCGAAGAGCTGGAGCGCCAGAGCCGGCGGGCTCAACTCCTGGCCGATCTTAGCTTAAAGATCCGCCAATCTTTGGATATTGCCGAGATCCTGGAAACGGCGGTAACAGAAATCCAAGCCCTGCTCAAAGCCGACCGAGTCTTGGTCTACCGCTTCCAGCCGGATGGATCCGGGATCATCTCCAACGAGAAAACTCAGCCGGGGATCCCCTCCTTGATGGGAGAGGTGATCGAGGATCGGTGTTTTCAGGAGAAATACGTCGAGCTCTGCAGCCAGGGCCGGGTTTGCGCCGTCAGCAACGTGGAGACCGAAGGGCTGGAGCCCTGTTACCTGGAGCTGCTGCGAAAAATGCAGGTCAAGGCCAAGCTGATGGTGCCCCTATTGATGGAGCAGCGGCTGTGGGGGCTGTTGCTGGCTCACCAGTGCTCGGCACCCCGCCAGTGGCAGCCGTTTGAGATTGAGCTGCTATCGCAACTGGCCAACCAAATCGGCATTGCCCTCACCCAAGCAGCCCTTTTGGAGCGGGAGAGAAAGCGCAGCCTCGAGCTAGAACAAGCCCGCAAAGCGGCAGAGCAAGCTGCCCAGGCCAAGAGCAGCTTCTTGGCCACCATGAGCCACGAGATCCGCACTCCCATGAACGCGGTGTTGGGGATGACGGGGCTGTTGCTGGAGACGCCCCTTACCCCAGAGCAGCGGGATTTTGTGGAGACTATCCGCGTCAGTGGCGACGCGCTGCTGACTCTCATCAACGACATCCTGGACTTCTCCAAATTGGAGGCCGGGGAAATGGAGCTGGAGATCCTGGATTTTGATCTCCGCTCGTGTCTAGAAGAGGTGGCGGATCTGTTTGCTGCCACTGCCCACGCCAAGGGCCTGGAGCTGGCAGTGCTCATGCCGCCGGAAGTGCCGCGCTATCTGCGGGGGGATGCGTCGCGCCTGCGGCAAATCCTCAACAATTTGGTAAGCAATGCCATTAAGTTTACCCATCAAGGGGAGGTGGTCATCCAGGCCGAGCTGATGCAGGAAACAACCACCCACGTCCAGCTCCGGCTTTCGGTAAGGGATACAGGGATCGGGATCCCCAAGGAGGCCCAAGCCAAGCTGTTTCAGCCCTTTACCCAAGTGGATGCCTCCACCACCCGCAAGTACGGGGGCACAGGACTTGGCCTGGCCATTTGCAAGCAACTGACAGAGCTGATGGGGGGCAAGATCTTCCTAGAGAGCGAGGAGGGCCGCGGCAGCACCTTCAGCCTCGAGCTGACTCTGGAGCGACAGCCTTATGTGCATCAGCTTTCCCAGCCTGCTGTTCGCATCCCGGTGGATTTGCGGGGCAAGCGGCTGTTGGTGGTGGACGACAACGCCACCAATCGCAAGATCCTGCGGTCCCAAGCTACGGCTTGGGGGATGAGGGTGGAAGAAGCGGAGAACGCCTATCGGGCTATGGACAAGCTGCGCCAAGCCGTTCGGGAAGGCAGACCCTTCCCCCTAGCCGTCTTGGACATGCAGATGCCGGAGGTGGATGGGGAGACCCTGGGCCGCTGGATCAAAGCCGATCCGGAACTGTCCCAGACGCAACTGGTGATGATGACCTCCGTGGGACTGGGGGAGCACTCCCGCCGCGCCGCCGAGATGGGCTTTGCCGCCTACTTGGTTAAGCCGGTGAAGCAAAGCCGCCTGCAGGAAGCGTTGGTCATGGCGCTGGGCAAATCCTCTGGCCTGGCCACTTCGCTGCTATCCATGAGCACTGCCGCTTCCCAAAGTGCGCCCTCACCCAGCCGTCCCCAGCAATCCCTGCGCATCCTGCTGGCAGAAGACAACCCCGTCAACCAGAAGGTGGCCCTGCGCCAGCTCCAGAGCTTGGGCTACTTGGCGGATGTGGTGGCCAACGGCCAAGAAGTGTTGGATCTGCTGGAGCAAGTCAAGTACGACCTCGTTTTCATGGATTGCCAAATGCCAGTAATGGATGGCTACGAGGCCACGCGCCGTCTGCGCCAGCGGGAGCGGGGATCTGGCCACCACACCGTGGTGATTGCCCTAACGGCCAACGCTATGCACGAGGATCGGGAGCGCTGCCTGCAAGCAGGGATGGACGACTATCTCAGTAAGCCGGTGCTAAAGGAGGATTTGGAGAGAGTGATCAACTACTGGAGCCGCAAGATCGCCTCCTCCGCACTAGGAGCAGCCAATGGGCCTACCTCCGAGGTGGCTTCGCCCGCTCCGCCTTCTCCTAAGGATGCCAGCGGCAACTCTGATCCCACGCTGCCCTATCCCATCGACTCGGCTTACTTGGAGCGGGTTACGGGCGGCGACAGCCAGTTTCAGCGGGAGCTGCTGCAGGTGTTCGTCCAGGATTGCCAGAACCTGTTGCCGCGGCTGCGCCAAGCCGTTGCAGCAGGTAACGCCGAAGACTTGAGGAAAATTGCCCACCGCCTCAAGGGAGCCAGCGCCAACGTGGGGGCCCATGCCTTTTCTCAAGCAGCCCGCGAGCTCGAGCACCTGGGGGTGCAACTGGCCCAGCAGGGATCCCTGGACAGTGCTGCACCAGAATGGGCCAGGGCTTCCCAGGGCCTAGAGGAGCTGGAGCGCATCCTAGCCGACATTTGCCAGTACTTGCAGAATTTGTAGGGGGTAGAGCCTTAGCAAAGCAAAAGCTCGGCTGCCAGCCGAGCAGAAAGGGTCTGTGCCAGGGCTTGGGATTACATCAAGCCGATTTGAGAGAGGATCCCTTGGCCCGTGAGCAGCTCGGTCAAAACGCCAATTACAAAGCCCAGCATCGCCAGCCGGCCATTCCATTTTTCGGCAAAGGGCGTAAAGCCAAACTTAGCTTCTTGGTTTTCCATGGCTGCAACTCCATCAGTAGGTGACATTCCCAATGTGGCTCAGATATTAAAAAGTGTCAAGTTTTGTGTCGAGAGCTAACAAGCCGCAGGCAGGGGATCCCTAGCTGCTTTTGACGGCAGTCCAGACAGCGTCAACCAGACGTAGCTGCTCCTGCGACAGCACTTTGAGGTACTTTAGCCTGGCAAAGGTCGTCTCATCGGGATAGATAGCTGAGTTTTGGCGATCCCGGGGGTTGATCCTGGGTAGGGCAGCAGCGTTGGGGGTGGCAAAGCGGTTGTAGTTGCTCAGTTGGGCGCCAATTTCCGGCTCCAGAATGAAGTTGATGAAGCGGTTGGCCAGCTCCGGGTTAGGAGCTTTGGCAGGGATAGCCATCACGTCAAGCCAAATGTGGGCGCCCTCGCGGGGGACAAAGTAGCCAATGTTGGGATTTTCTTCGGCAGCTTGCAGGACATCACCGCTGTAGACAACCGCCACATTGGCTGTCCCGGAGACCAGTTGATTTTTGCCGCCCACCCCGCCAATGAGACCGGCGCTGCGGCGTTTGGCTTGAATCAACAGCTCCTGAATCTGCTGCAGCTCTGCGGGAACGGTAGTACTGGGGTCAAAGCCCAGGTAGAAGGCGGCAGCCGCAAGCATAGAGCGCATCTCGTCGATCATCACAAAGGGGCCGTACTGCTGCTTAGGATCAAAGATCAGCCCCCAGGAACGCTCAAAGTTTTCCGGCAGGCGGTCTTTGCGGTAGCCAATGCCGGTGGTGCCCCACTGGTAGGGAACGGTGTAGGTGTTTTCTGGGTCAAAGGGCAAGCCGACAAACTTCTCGTCCAGGTTGCGGAGATTGGGAATGAGGTTTTTGTTGAGAGGCTGCAGCAGGCCCAGCTCCACCATGTTGGGCACAACGTAGTCGGTGGGCACGACAATGTCATACTGGCTGACGCCGCCCCCCCGCAGCTTGGCAATCATGTCCTCGTTGGACTCGTACACACTCACCACTACGCGGCTGTTAGTGGCTTTCTCAAAGGCCGTGAGAATGGCTGGGTCAATGTATTCCGACCAGATGTAGAGTTGGAGGGTTGGTTTTCGGGCAGCAGTTCCTAAGCGCCAAAAGAAAAGTAGGGCCAGTAGACAGCAGAGCAAAGCAACGGCCGTGGCAATTCTCTTTTTCATGGGCATTTTCAAACCTAGTGGAGCTGGACGTCGCCCTTACACCTAGCCATGGATCTGGAGCGATCCTGTCCAGCCAATCGCGGTTCAAACCCCTGCTCTAGCCTACCACCTGGACTTCCCCGTTGCTGTTCTCCCCAACCAAGAAGAGCAACTGATATAGCCGCTGCTGCTCGGCAGGGTTGCAGTAACGCTGTTGCTGCGCGGGCCAATCTTGGAGAGCCAGCTTCTGTTGTTCCTGCAGCCAGTTCTGCAAGCTTGAGTCGGCAGGTAGCTGGGCCTGGAGAACTTGCAAGTCGTTAAAGCGGCCCAACTGTTCCTGCAGACGCTTGAGGGCCTTCACCCAGCTTTGGAGGGTCTCTCCGTAGAAGGGGGCAAAAAACTCTAGCTGGTAGCGCAGGCGTTTGGTGGCTTTGCGCAGGTCATGCAGTTGTTCAGCCTGAGCTTCGGTTTCGGGGAAGGCCGGGATCCGCCAACCCGGCTGCAGGAACCACGCCGCCACTAGCGGCGCCAAAAGATGGGGCAAGCTCTCCTGCACAGGAAGCTGGGCCGCAGGCTGGTAGCGAGGAGAAACCAGCCACTCTTCGCAAGCAGCCTGGAACTTCAGGAAGTCCTCCTCTGCCAGAATGCGGCGGGAGTGTTTCTCGGCTTGAGCTTGGCGCCGCTGCAGCTTTTCCTTCAGCTCCTCTAGCTCCGCCTGCTGGTCTGCCGGGATCCCTTGCCAACAGGGTTCGTGGAGGATTTCTAGCAACACGTCCAGATCCCGCTGCTGGCCCAGCGTCTTGATCAACTTTCGCAAACGTTTGGGCCTGAGCGGCTTGGGCAGGCGCAGGGATCCCTGAAACACTTCCGCCCAGGTGCCGATGCGGCGCAAGCTCACCCGGATCTGATGAAGGGATTCTGCCGCCTCCGGGTGGTGCTTGAGCACTCTCCCCACATGCTTCTGCAGCCGCTGCCATTGCTGGCTCAGCAGTTGGTGGGCCAAAGCAGCTAGCGGGGGCAAGCTTGAAGACGAGAGCAAGAGTGACTCCGAGGACTCCGTCTTGCCGAGGCTCTCAGTTTTCGATTCAGCAGCAATGATGTCCACCGCAAGTCTCCCCTACCCACGACAACAACTCCAAAGAGCGGCAAGCCCCCCTGCCCTAGCCTACCCAGGCTAGCTTGAGCCGCCCCCTGCTCCCCCCTTTTTAACCAAATCTTAACCTTGCGTCTAGGGCCTTGGGACTGCTGTCAGCAGGCGAGGCTGGACCACCGACCAGATGCGGGCAGCCACCTCCAAGGGGGATCCCTCGGCGTCAATGCGGACAATCCGCTGCGGCTCGGCGGCAGCCAGCGTCTGGAAGCCCTGGTGGACGCGGCGGTGAAACTCCAGGCGCTCCTGTTCGAGCCTGTCGGCAAGCCCAGACCTAGCTAGCCCCACCTCAGGCGGGAGATCCAGCCATAGGGTAAGATGCGGCTGCAGACCGCCAGTGGCCAAGTGGTTAAGCTGGCGAACCTGCTGCAAATCCAGCCCCCGTCCGTAGCCCTGGTAGGCCAGGGTGGAATCGGTGAAGCGGTCGCAAACCACCACCTGGCCGGCTGCCAAAGCGGGAAGGATACACTTTTGCACATGCTCAGCCCGGTCTGCCGCGTACAGAAACAACTCAGCCAGCGGCGTCAGGGGATCCCCATGCAACAAGATCTCCCGCAGCGCCCGGCCCAGCGCCGTCCCTCCCGGCTCGCGGGTACACAGACAGGGATAGCCCGCCTGGCGAAGCTGCAGCGCAAGCAGGGCCTGCTGGGTAGTTTTACCTACCCCCTCCCCACCTTCTAGGGTGATGAACACTTCCCCATCCCTGGCCGAAGGACTAGCGCAGCTCAAGCTGCGGCTGCAAGTCAAAGGAGTGGCCTGGCACCATCACGTACACATCGGGGATGTTGGTGGGCTGCAGGTTTTGCAGGGCCAGCCCTTCGAGGTTGGAACGCAAGGCGTTGTTGATAGTGGTTTCCAGTTGGGACAAAACCTGCGCCTCGTCGCCTTGGGCAGCCAAGCCGGGAAACTGGCTGTAGAGGGCGCGGGCCAAGCTGCTGGCCAAGGGAAGCTGGATGAGGGTGAGGTTGGATCCCCCCAGTTGGGGGCCTAGGGTGTTGGCCCGTCCGCGGATGCCCAAGGCCTGCAGGGCATTGGCCGTTTGGCTGACAGGAATGGTGCAGGTATCCACTTTGTAGATGGGCACCGAGGCCACGGTGAGGGCAGAGACACTGGTGAGTTGGACCACGGTAAAGGAGGCGGTGCCGTTGTAGGCAAAGCAAAAATCCCGAAAAGCCTCCGGCACATTGGCAGCGCGAATGGGGCGCTCATCGTCAAAGCCGCCCGACTCGGCAAAGATGTTGCGGATGGCAAACCCTCCGAAAAAAGCCAGCAGGGCCACCACCAGCAAAGCCGTCAGATCCGAGGAGGAGATCCCCCCTGAAGATCTGCCGCTGCGGCCTCCCCCTCCATATCCTCCTCTTCCTCCGTAGCTGGAGGTGGAGCCATAGTCACCCCCGTAGGAGCTGGCATAGGCGGAAGAGCGGGCGGATCCCTCAAAGCCCCGGTTGCTAGAGACAAGGCGCCGGGGAACCAAGGCTTGTCCAGCAGGGCCGGCCCGAGAGGACGCCGTCCCCCTAATGCGATCAGCAGCCCGCGAAGATCCAGCAGCAGCTTCTCGGCCTGAGGTGGCCCTCTCTTTAGCCTCCTCCGCTGGCAGCGCGCGCCCGGCAAGGGGAGCGGCGGACGCCTTCCCGTCGTTCTGGGCCTCTTCATCCTCCAGCCAGTCTTCCGCACTTTCCTCAGAGGGGCCAGGACCTTCCTCCGGCAGGGGAGGTGGGGAACGCCGGCCTTGGGACTCCGAGCTGCTGGAAGCGGAGGCATTCCCTTGGCCGCTAGCAGCCGTTGCGTCTGGAAAACGGTTTGGATCGCGCTCCTCAGAGAAGGTCATTTTTCAGGCTCCCAACGCAAGACTGGCACTCCTATCTTCCTAGACCGAGTTGGACTTGCAGCCCTTTCTCCAAGCTAGCCTAGACGGCGCTCCAGGATAAGCAACTGCTCCTTGAGAGCCCTCAGGGCCTGGCCGCGGTGGCTGACGGCTTCTTTTTGCGTTGGGCTCATCTCAGCAAAAGTCAGCCCCACCTCTGGCACCCAGAAGAGCGGGTCGTAGCCAAACCCCCCCTCTCCCCGGGGCTGGGTCAAGATTTCCCCGTGGCAGAGACCCTCTACCAATGCCTGCACCTGGCCCTGGGGATCCACTACAGCGATGGCGCAGTGGAAGGTAGCTTGGCGGTTGGAGATCCCTTCCATCTCCCGCAGCAGTCGCTGAATGCGGGCGGCATCGTCAGGGGCATAGCGGGCCGAATGAACCCCAGGGGCACCCCCCAGGGCTGCCACCGCCAGGCCAGAGTCATCGGCAATGGCCCACTCCCCCAGAGCCGTTGCTACGGCCTTGGCTTTGAGAAGGGCATTTTCGACAAACGTGCTGCCGCTTTCCTCTACTTCTATCGCTGCCGGCAGGGGACGCAACTCCCACCGGGGAGCATGGGCCTGGAAAAAGGCGTGGAACTCCCGCCATTTACCGGGGTTGCTGCTGGCCAGAACTAGGGAACGGGGCATGGGGAGTGAAACTCATCTGGCTCCGCTATCTTAGCCGAGCGCTTGGCTGCAATCTGCAGGGCTACCCTCTCTGGCCGTTAAGCCCGCGCTCTCTGCTTCTCAGTGGATCTCCAAAAGCATGTTGTGCAAGGCTGTGTTGATGACGAGGGTAGATCCCCACCGTTCTACCTTTCCCCCATCCCAGTGCATGTGGCCGCAGATGTAGTAGCGCGGCTGGAGCAGATCCAAAAGGGGACGCAGAGTAGGCATGCGGCGGTGGTACCACTTGCCCCCTTCGTCCAACAAGCCCCGCGGCGGCGCGTGGCTAAGCAGCAGGTCAATGCGATGCGGCAGTTGGCTGTAAAGGGCAAGTAGCTCTTGCAGGTGACTGCGGGTAAGCGTCCAGCTCCAGCCGCAGGGAGGCGTCCAGGGCACTGCCAGCACCTGCAGCCCTAGCCACTCAAAGCAACAGGACTGGGTAATGGCCCGTCCCCAATTGCCGGCAAAGGCATCCAACACCGCGGCGGCTGGGTCATGGTTGCCGGGCAAAAAGAGCCAGGGCTTGCCTAGCCCGTCCACTGCCGCCAGGAAAGACTGCAGCTGGGCTACCTCGGCTGGGGCTGCCGGATGAAAGCCTTGGGTGGCGTTGCGGGAGGGCTTGCCGGCCTTGGAGCAGAAGTCGCCGCAGTTGATGTAGCCATCCACCTGCGGCAGATAGGCCAGGGCCTGCCGGATCAGCCGGTCGTTGCCGTGGTAGTCAGAGCCAAGCAGCAGTTTAAGCCCCATAGCGCAGCAGCGGCGTTGGGGATCCCTGAAGCAGAGCGGCCACTTGCTCCCAGGAGCTGCGGTACCAGGCCCGTTGGGCCTCCAGCTCTTCTTCCAGGGATCCCGTTGGACCAAACTCAGGGCAAGCATGCCCCAACGAACGCAGGCCCGCCACCAGGAGCGCTGGCGACAGCCACCACTGCTGGCCTAGGCGCAACAGATCCACCTGGGGATAGGTTTGCAGGTAGTGGCGCAGTTGCCGTTGTAGGGTGGCCGCGGAGGGTAGGGGCACGGTCTGCTGATGCACGGCAATGAGCGGCGCTTCGCCAGAAAGGCAGTGGAGCAGCCACTTGAGGTGCTCCAAAGAGGGGGGCCAGCTCCACAGCCACAATTGGTCGTAGCGGCGGCCCGCCTGGGGGCGGTCGTAGTCAAGAGTCAGCGGAGAGCGCCGCTCAGGTGCCAGAACCAAGGTGGGACGGCGAAAGCCGTAGAAGAGGATGGTTCCCTGCGCCTGGGGCAGGAGGTCAGAAAAGCGATCCACAACCTGCCACCGCAGCGGTCGGATGAGAGGCGGAGCAGGGCGGTAGAGAAGAAGGGGGGAGAGATCCCTTCTCTGTTGGGAGGGGGAGGATTTTCCGGGACTAGCCGCTTGGGCAGGCCGGATCCCGAGAATTTCCAGCTCTAGTTGGGTCTCGTCTTCCCACCGCTTGGCTTTGAGGGTGTAGGCAACATCAATCCGCTCGGGCAGGGGATAGGCTGCGGCCCCTCGCCAGACAGTGGCCCAGAGGGGACGGCGGCGGGCCCTGGCTCCCAGGGGAGAGCGGCAGGACTCAGGGGGATCCTGCAGCAGCAGCTTCAAGTGACTGGGGGCATTCTCGGCTGAGGAAACACCGCCCACAGCCCCAGGTCGGGGGCCAAATCGCTGCTGTTGCAACACCTGCAGGTTGCGGCTACAGAAGACCGGCTCCGGGTTGCCGATACCGCAGGGCTGGAGGCGCTGCAACTCTTGATAGAGGTCAAGAGTGAGGTCAGCTAGCGCCACCTCCAGGTCAATCTGCACCAGGGGCCGGATTTGTTCTGGCTGCAGGCGCTGTTGGGCCAATTGCCGCAGCCGCTTTTCCAAAAGGGGCCAGTTCTCTGCTTTTAGGCTAAAGCCGCCGGCGGCTGGGTGGCCGCCATGCTTGGTAAACAGATCTTTGCAGAACTCCAGGGCCTGGAACACGTCGAACTCCGGGATCCCCTGCCGCGCCGAGCCAGTAATCTCCCCCTGGCGCGACTGGCTGCCGATAAATACTGGACAGCCAAAGCGCTCCGCCAGCCGCGCGGCCACCAGGCCAATGACCCCTTTGTGCCAGCGCTGCTGGGGGGTTCCCAAAAGGATTAACACCCGCTCCTGCGGCAGATCCCACCCTCGCTGGGCAATCTGCTCCAAAGCCTCGGCCTCGATGCGGCTGCACATCTCCTGCCGCACCTGGTTGAGGCGTTCACAGCGGCGGGCAAGTTTCTCCGCCTGCTGGGGATCGTCGGTGGTCAGCAGTTGAATCCCCATTGCCGGTTGGCCAATTCGCCCAATGGCGTTGATGCGGGGCCCCAAGCCAAACCCTACCCACTCTGGCCGCAGCTCCTCTGTGGATCCCGTCATTCCCATCACCGCCAAGAGGGCGCGGATCCCGGCCACCTGGGAAGTGGGCAAAAGGGCTAGCCCCTGCTGCACCCAGAGGCGGTTTACCCCTGTCAGAGGGGCCAAATCGGCAATGGTGCCCACTGTACACAGCTCCAGCGCCACTCGCCCTAGCCGTTCATCGCCGCGGCGCTCCGCCAAGGCCTGGGCCAGTAGGTAGGCCACCCCCACCCCGGCCATTCCCCGGTAGGGAGACGACTCTGGGAGCTGCTTGGGGTTGAGGATGGCGTCGGCAGGGGGCAATTGGGAGGGCAGATCGTGGTGATCGGTCACGATCACCGCCAGCCCCAGCTCTTTGGCTAGACGGATGGGCTCGTGGGCAGCAATGCCGTTGTCTACGGTGAGGATAAGGCGCACCCCTTCGCGGTGCAGCTCCTGCACCATGCGGCTGTTGAGACCATAGCCCTCCGTAAGGCGGCTGGGAATGCGGTAAACCACCGGCGTGCCCCGCAGCGCCCGCAGCAGCAGGGCTGTGCTGGTCATGCCGTCGGCATCGTAGTCGCCGCAGATGGCGATGGGCTCCTGCCGGCGCAGGGCTTTCTCCAACAGCTCCACCGCCAGGGGCAGGTCGGCGAAGTCCCGGCTGGGCGGCGGCAAGCAGGAGGGATCCGGCTGCAGGTAGTGGCGAACCTCGGCAGGGCTGCGGAGGCCGCGGTTGAGCAGGATCTGAGCCAGCAGAGGCGAAATCCCCACCGCCTCCGCCAACTGGCGCGCCCTTGGCTGGTCCTCAGGCTGGAATAGCCAGCGCTGCTCGAGGATTGCCGCCATCGCCGGAGTTAGATAGCCAAATGGCAGTGCTACAGTGAGCCTAGAGATCCTTCTTGAGCTTACTCCAAAACGCTACTCCGCTGGCTGGCTGCCGATGTACTCTCTCCTACTTACCTACAGCCTTAACCCCCTGAGGGGACTGAAGCTGCTGGTTCGATCCTCTGAGCAGGCGTCCCTGGGGAATTTGGCGCGTCAGCTCTGGAGATCCCGGCAAGGGGGGCCGCGTCTTCAGATTGCGCTAGGCCGCCTGGTGCCCGAGCAAACCCAGCCCCTTTCCCCCTGGGAGGTGCTGCTGCGCTCGCAGTTTTTCATCGCCCTCGAAGCTGCTTGGCCAGATCCCTCTCTGCCAGCTCTTCCTTCTAGCCAGGGATCCGCCATTCAGCTTGCCCGCTACACGGAAGGCTCCCAACCCTACAAGACTGAGATCATTCGCTTTTCCCTGGGAGGATCCCCTGCCCCTGCTGTCCCGCGTCGCTACAGCTACCGTCGCCGTCGCTTCTAGGGAGTGCAGGCAGCAAGCGTTGCCAAATCCTCCTCACTATACTGGAGGTAGACCTCATTGCGCTTCTCCTGTGAACGCTGGGCTGCGCCACTGCCGCCAAAGGAGAGACCGACAGTGGGCTAGGTGGGGGGGAGAGACTAGTCTCTTGCCTAGCAGGGCTTGGCCAAGGCTGACAATGGCGGCTTGGTGGGGCAGCTCCCTGGTGGCTAGTCTCCTTGCCCTGCCGCCTGCCTTTGCCCTAATCCGTTACCAAGTCCATGTCCTGGCTGAGCGACCAGAAGCCTTAGCTCAGGTGCGCAGGCAGGTGCCGGATGCCTATTTTGTGCAGGGGGATGGCCAGGTCTTCATTCTGGCGGGAACGTTTGTCAACCGCAGCCACGCCCAACGCCGCCAGGCCGAGTTGGAACAGCTAGGGCTGCCCGTGCGGGTGGTGAGCCGCCAAGACAGGGATCCACCCCTGCCGCCGGCCTTTCTTGCCCCGCCAACGGCTCCCCCTTTCGACCCGCAGCGGCCTTTTGCCACCCAAGTGCCCAACCCCAGCAGAGATCCACGGCTGGAGGAGCGGGTACGCCGCTTCTTTCCCCAGGCTATAGAGGTGCGCTACCGCGGCCAGCCTGCCCTACAGACGGGGACTTTCTCTCGCCTATCACTGGCGCAGGAACAGGCCCGTTGGCTGACTGCTCAGGGCTTGCCGGCAGTGGTCGTGTCGCTGGCAGAAGAGAATGCCGCTTCACCACCTGAGGAGCCTGCCCAAGGGGAACGCTATTGGGTGTTGGTGGCCGATCCCAGCGGCGAGAAATTGGCTGCTTTGGAGCACCTGCTGCCGGGATCCCTGCCCCTAATCTACGACAGCCGGCGGGTTGTGCGCACCGGCGGCTTTGCCGATCTGGCAACGGCCAGCGAGCAAGTGCGTTACCTAGCTAGCCACGGCTACGAGGCAGGGATCTTTCCCGCTGACCTGCGCCGCTCCCAGCCTATCCTGGTTCGGGATTCTCCTCCATCCCTGCCTGCGGCTAGCTCGGCCGGGTTTTGGGTGGTGGTTCAGGCTGGCGAAGAGGCGCTGCCCAAGGTGCGGCAGTTTGCGCCCGATGCCTTTGTGCGCGGCTCAGTGATTCAGGTGGGCACCTACCGGCAGCGGGCCAATGCCGAACGGGCGCGGCGCAGCCTAGCCGAGGCGGGGTTTGATGCCCGCATTTTGCCGGTGAAGTAAATGCTCCCCCTTCAGGCCTGCCGTGCCGTGAGAGGGAGACAGGGGTGGAGTCCTAGCGAGCCTGCTTGGCCTGTTGCAGCGTTTTCTCAAACACTTCCAAAGGCTGAGCCCCCGAGAAGGCAATGCCGTTCAAGATGAAATGGGGGGTACCGCTGATGCCCAGTTGAGAGGCCAGATCCATGTCTCGCTGTACAGCCCGCTCTGCCGCCCGGCTGCGCCGATCCCGATTGAACTTCTCCACGTTCAAGCCCAGCTTTTGGGCTGTAGCTACGTAAAACTCCTCCCCTAGCTGGGACTGGTTGGCAAACAGCTCGTCGTGGAACTCCCAAAACTTGCCCTGGCGGTGAGCAGCCCAAGCGGCGCGCGCTGCCGCCATCGCCTCAGGGTGAATGCTGGTCAAGGGCAGGTGCTTGTACACCAAGGTTACCTCGTCCCCATGTCTAGCCATGAACTCCTTCAGAGTCTGATGGGCACGGGCACAGAAGGGACACTGAAAGTCGGAAAACTCCACCAAAACTAGCCGCAAGGACTCGGAGCCGGTTCTGGGGGAATCGCCAATGACAGCGCGGGGGTTCTGCCGCAACTGCTGGCCAAACTCTTCTGCTAGCTTCTGCTGTTGCCGCTGCTGCTCTTCATACTGCCGCTGCTGGTACTCCTGCACGGCCTCCAGGATCACCTGCGGATTCTTGCGGATGATCTCCAGCACCTGCTTCTCCAGGTCTGCCGGAGCTGCAAAGACAACAGGTGCCGTGCCGCTCATTCCCAGCCAAACTAGGAGCATGCCGAGCAGGCCGAGCTTGGCCAGCCCTTGTCCCCACCTGCCAAAAGCCCTCGCCAGACTTCCCATCCCAACTCCCCCTCAAGTACAAGCTTTTATTAGG
Organism: Synechococcus sp. WC10meta; assembly: GCF_047461475.1. Taxonomy (NCBI): domain Bacteria; kingdom Bacillati; phylum Cyanobacteriota; class Cyanophyceae; order Synechococcales; family Synechococcaceae; genus Synechococcus; species Synechococcus sp. WC10meta. The sequence goes on along the minus strand of NZ_JANSHF010000001.1, from coordinate 71,637 downwards.
CTAAGCCCAGGCAGCAGCCCTGTCTACCACCCCTTTGGGGGGTTAGGAGTGGGTGGCTTGCAAAAGCTGCTCCTTGATCCGCTGCAACTGGCTGGCCCAGCGGGGATCCGGCTCAACAGCCTCTTTTGCCTCAGCGTCCGCCTTGACACGCTGGCGCTGCTTCTTGCCTGAAGTCGACTTCTCCCCTGCCGTTTTGGAACCTTTGGCCGGTTCCCGGGCGGAGTCCTTGGCGGGGGAAGGGGAGACTGCTGCTTTGGCTTCGGCACCTTCCCGTTTCTCGCGCGGCTGGGCAAGTTCAATGCGCAAGTTGACGTCGCCAAAGCTGTGGCCGTTGAATTTCTCGATATACTGCTGCGCCTGTTCCTCAGTGCTTACCGTAACAAAACCAAAGCCGCGGCACTTGCCGGTCTTCCGATCCCGAATGACCTTGGTGGAAATGACCTCACCTGCAGATCTGAAGAGCTTCTCCAGGGCCTCGCGATCTACCTCTGCCGGCAGATTTCCAACGTACAGACGAACGGGCATAAAACCGTGAAGCTCCTTAGCGAGAGGACAGAAGTCCAGCCTGCACAGGGCCAATCCAGAAGCACCGCATAAGGCCACCTTTTAAAAATTTACCTCAACTTTTAGCCAAAAAAGTTAAGACAACCCAGCTGGTCAAGGGGATCCCTTCTAGGCTAAGCCGGTAACGTTTAAGCGATCCCGATGCAGGAAGGGACGGGCCTGAGGGCCGGTATAGTCAGCTACAAGATGGCCTCGCCCCCGCAGTTGGTAGCGGTAGGTTACTAGGCCTTCCAAGCCTACCGGGCCCCGGGGTGGCAGCTTTTGGGTGCTAATGCCCACTTCTGCCCCAAAGCCGTAGCGAAAGCCATCGGCAAAGCGGGTGGAGGCGTTGTGAAAGACCCCTGCTGCGTCCACTTCGTCGAGAAAGCGCTGGGCAGCGACGGCATCTTCGGTCACGATGGCCTCGGTGTGCCGGGATCCGTACTGTTGGATGTGGGCAATGGCCTCGTCGAGGGAATCCACCATTTTAATGGCTAGAATCAAGTCGGCGTACTCAGTGCTCCAGTCAGCTTCAGTGGCCGGGATCAGATCGGGCACCAGCTCGCGGCAGCGGGGATCCCCGCGCAACTCTACCCCTTTCTCGCGCAGCGCTTGCACGGCCAGAGGCAAAAACCGGGGAGCAATCTCTGCATGGACTAGCAGGGTCTCGATAGCGTTGCAGGCGGCAGGGTACTGGGTTTTGCTATCTAGGGTTAGCCTCACCGCCATGTCCACATCAGCAGCCCGATCCACGTACAGGTGGCACAGCCCATCCGCATGGCCCAGAACCGGGATGCGGGTATTCTCCATAATGTAGCGGACAAAGCTGCTGGAGCCGCGGGGAATGATTAGGTCCACCAGACCTTCCAGTTGCAGCAGCTCTTTAATCTCCTCGCGACGGGTGAGCAACTGCAAAGATTCCCTAGGAAAGTCGGGAACTTGCCGCAGCCCCGCCTGCAGCGCGGCCATCAACGCTTGGCAGGAGCAGAGCGCCTCCGATCCGCCTTTGAGCAGGACGCTGTTGCCCGTCTTTACTGCTAGGGCGGCAATTTGCACCAGGGCGTCGGGCCGCGACTCAAAGATGACGCCTAGCACTCCCAGGGGATAGGTGCGCCGCTCCAGCACCAGCCCCTCGTCCAGCTCGCGGATGAGGAGGGATCGCCCTACCGGGTCGGGCAGCCGCCTCACCTGCTGGACTCCAGCTACCATCTCGGCCAACTTGTGGGCATCCAACTTTAAGCGGGCATAGGCTGCAGCCGACAACTCCCCCCTTTTAACCTGCTCCGCTGCCCGCTCCAGATCTTCCCGATTGGCCGCTAGGATGGCCTCTTGCTGTTCCAGTAAAGCTGTGGCCATGGCCTCGAGAGCCGCATCCCGAATCTCGGTGGGCAAGGTGGCTGTGCGCTGGGCGGCAGCTCGAGCCGTCTGCACCTGAACTAGCAGGGAGGAGTTGGCAGTTCTTGCAGGAGCTCCAGGAGACATGGGCAGAGAGGCAACAAAACCCAACCCAAAAGGCTACAAAAAGTTCCAATCTAATGGGATCCTGGGAGCAGCCTTGCCAGAATCCCTATGCTAGCTTGGGCAAAACTGGGCAGTCCTCTCAGCAGCCTATCAGAATTTGGACGCTGCTAGCTGCCCCTAGAGGAGCCTAGTCTGGCAAAACCCAGCCCATCTTCAACCAGTACCGTGTTTTCCAGGAGAGCCGATGAGAAAACGTGGGTTTGTGGTGAGTGCAACGGCTGCCGTGGTTACAGCCGTGTCGTTGGTTGGCGTGCAGCTATCCATGCCAGGTTGGGCGGGGTTTCGCCGGGATCCCAAAGAAGTGGTGGACGAAGTTTGGCAGATTGTCAATCAGGAGTACGTCGATCCTTCCTTTAACTCCGTCGACTGGGAAGCGGTGCGCCGCGAGCTGCTCAGTAGAGAATATGCCACCCGCGAGGAGGCCTACAAGGCCATTCGCGAGGCCCTCAAGAAGCTCAACGATCCCTACACCCGCTTCTTGGATCCGGAGCAGTTTGCCAGCATGCAGATCGAGACCTCGGGGGAGCTGACCGGCGTGGGGATCACGCTGGGTGTGGATCAGGAGACCAATGAGCTGGTTGTGATCTCGCCAATTGAGGGATCCCCTGCCGATCGCGCTGGGATCAAGTCCAAGGACGTTATCGTGCGTATTGACGACAGATCCACCGAGGGCATGGACACCAATACTGCCGTCAGCCTCATTCGCGGTGAGCCAGGCACCCGGGTACGGCTAACCATTCGCCGCGAGGGAGAAGGGCTGAAGGTGTTTGACTTGGTGCGGGAGAGAATTGAGCTAGCTACAGTACGCCACGAGGCTCGCAAAGAAAACGGCCTGCTCATTGGCTATATCCGCATCACCCAATTTTCCGGCAACGCCGCCGAAAAGGTGCGCCAGGCCATTCGCGACCTGGAAAAACAAGGGGTGGCTGCCTACGTGCTGGATCTGCGGGCCAATCCTGGGGGGCTGCTCCACGCCAGTGCCGAAATTGCGCGCATGTGGATCAATCGAGGGAGCATTGTCTCGACGGTGAATCGGCAAGGGGAGCAGGATCGCCTTGTGGCCAACAACAGCGCCCTCACCGATAAGCCTTTGGCCGTCTTGGTGGATGGGGGTTCTGCCAGCGCCAGCGAGATCCTCTCCGGCGCCTTGCAAGATAACCGGCGCGCTGTGATCGTTGGCACGCAAACCTTTGGCAAGGGCCTGGTGCAGTCGGTGCATCCCCTCTCCGACGGGTCGGGGTTGGCAGTCACCATTGCCCGCTACCGCACTCCCAAGGGCACCGAGATTGACCACAAGGGTATCACCCCCGACATTGTGGTGGAGCTGTCGGAGGCAGATCTGAAGCGCCTCAGCAAGAACCGCGAACTGGTAGCCACTGCCGCTGATCCGCAGTATGCGGCTGCCATTCGCGCCCTCCAGGCCCAAATTGCGGCCCGCCGGCAACAGGCTTCCAGCGTCGTTCGTTCCTCTTCTCGGTAGGCGGTGCTAACCCTAGGTGGAAAAGGCTTTATCGTCGGCAGGCAGGGTAGGCGAGGATGGCAGGATCCATGAATTTGAACTTGGCCGGACGGGATCTGCTCAAACTCAGCGACTTGAGCCCGGCGGAGCTGGCGGCCTTGCTGGCCCAAGCGGCGGAGCTGAAGCGGGATCCCTACCGGGCGGATCTGCGGGGTCGAGTGCTGGGACTGCTATTTCAGAAGGCTTCCACCCGTACCCGGGTTAGCTTTACCGTTGCCATGGCCCAGTGCGGGGGCAGCACCCTGGACTTGGTGCCAGCGGCAATGCAAATAAGCCGCGGCGAGCCCCTGTCGGATACAGCCCGCGTCCTCTCCCGCTACTTGGACGCCATTGCCATCCGCACCTACGACCAGCGGGAGCTGGAGCTCTTTGCCGAGTATGCCGAGATCCCCGTGATCAACGCCCTCACGGATCAGTTTCACCCCTGCCAAGTTTTGGCCGATCTGCTCACCATTCAAGAGAACTTCGGGCAACTGGCAGGCCTGACCTTGGCCTATTGTGGCGACGGCAACAATGTTGCCCATTCCCTCCTGCTGGGCTGTGCTCTAAGCGGGATCCACATCCGCGTTGCCACACCCCCTGGCTACGAGCCGGATGCGGCAGTGGTGGCAGAAGCGCAGGCCTTGGCCCAGGGATCGCAGGTGCTGGTTTTGCGGGATCCCTACGAAGCCGTTGCGGGAGCCCAGGTGGTCTATACCGACGTCTGGGCCAGCATGGGCCAAGAGGATCAGGCGGCAGCCCGCAAAGCCCACTTCCTGCCCTACCAGGTCAATGCCGAGCTCATGAAACACGCAGATCCGGAGGCAATTGTGCTCCACTGCCTGCCCGCCCACCGGGAGGAGGAGATTACTGCCGAGGTTTTGGAGGGATCCCAGTCCCGCGTTTGGGATCAGGCGGAAAATCGCCTTCACGTGCAAAAGGCGCTGCTAATCCAACTGCTGGGAGCAGGGTGAGGATCCTCACCCCCGGCTCGAAGAGAGGGTCAGCGGTTGTTGGGGCGGCGGGCAGCGATCGCCAGGCTGACGTTGGGCAGCCGCTGCAGAGCATCCATGACCTCCACCACCTTGCCGTGGGAGAGGGCCAAGTCAGCGTTGATGACCACTAAGCGCCGCCCTTCAGCCGGCTTCTCGGCCAGAATGCGTTCCACCGTGGGGATCAGGGCACCAAGATTGGCAATTTTCTGCCGGTTGACAGCAATTTGGCCTTCGGCCGTGATGCTCACGGTAACGTCTGGCTGACGGCGGGCTTGGGCTGTGGAGGCCTCTGGCAAATTGACATCGAGCGCCTCTGAGCGGGTAAGCACCAGGCTGGCGATGACGAAAAACACCAAGATCGAGAAGATGACATCGATTAAGGGCACGATGTTGATCTCGGCGGGTCTGAAGTTCTCTTCTGGAATGCGCATAGGCTAGGAGGGCTCAAGCGGGGAGTAGGGAGGAAGAGTGGAGCTGGGGCCGGGCTTGGCGTAGGAATACTGGGGAAGCTGCTGGGCTTGCATCTCTAGCCGCTGCCGATGCAGCAACTCCAGCTCGCCGCCGTACTCCTGGATCTTGGAGAGTTGCCGCAGGTACAGAGAGCGAAAGACATTGGAGATCAGCAAGGTGGGAATAGCCACAATCAACCCGAAAGCCGTCGAGTAGAGGGCTTCGGCGATGCCTTGTCCCACCCCCTGCGTATTGGTGCCGCCAATATCCCCCAGTTGGATGGAGCTGAGGATTTGGATGATGCCGGTAACCGTGCCCAAGAGGCCCAGGAAGGGAGCAACGGTAATCACCGTGTCAAAGAGAGTGTTGAAGCGCTTTAATAGCGGCACTTCGGCTGCCAGGGCTGTCTCAAGGGCCAGTTTAAAATCCTCAGGGCTGGCTTCGTTGAGCTCCAGGGCAGCCAAAAAGATGCGCGCAATGGGCAGGTCGGCATTTTGCTCCAGCAGGTACTGGGCGGCCCTGGGGTTGCGGCGGTACTGGCTGAGGGCTTGCCGCACCACCTCCTCCTGCCGATGGGTAACCTTCCACCAGAACAAGGCCCGCTCGAGGCAACAAGCCACCGAGAGAACCGAGAAGGTCAACAGGGGGATGGAGTAGTACCAACCCTGGATCAGAAGCTGCAGGACTCTAGCCATAGGATCCGGATGACCCCCTCCCAGCGGCACCTCACGCTCATCCTGTCATAGCACTTTCCCGCTAGAGCTGGGATCCCCTTTTGCTCACTTGGGGTTGCTTTCTTTCCCAGGGCAAGCTGCTGATTTTCCAGCAAGGGCGCTATCCTAAGGCGTGGAATCCAGAGGCTGCCGGCGTATTCACTGACAACCTATGCCTACTCAGCCCTTCCCCCCTTTGGCCCTCCTCAGTGTCTCTGATAAAACTGGCCTTGTCCCCCTGGCTAAGGCACTGGTCCAGGAGCACGGCTTTCAACTGGTCAGCAGCGGCGGTACGGCCAAGGTGCTCTCTGAAGCTGGGATCCCGGTTACCCCCATCTCGGCCCACACCGGTGCGCCGGAGATTCTGGGGGGACGGGTGAAAACGCTGCACCCCCGCATCTACGGCGGCATCTTGGCTCGCCTGGAGCGCCGCGAAGACCGGGCAGACTTGGAGGCGCTGGGGATCCCGCCCATCCAACTGGTGGTGGTCAACTTCTACCCCTTCGAGCCGACGGTGGCCCAACCCGGAGTGACTCTGGAGGAGGCTTTGGAGCAGATTGACATCGGCGGGCCGACGTTAGTGCGGGCAGCGGCCAAAAATTATCCCTATGTTACGGTGCTCACGGATCCCAGCCAGTACCCTCAGTATTTGCAACTGCTCTCTAGCTCCTCCAGCGAGGCGGAACGGCTGGCCTTTCGCTTCCAGTGTGCCCGCCGCGCCTTTGAGCGGGTCTTAGCTTACGACCGCGCCATCGTCAACTATCTGGCCCGCTCAGAGCTGTCCCAACCCTCTCAACCTCCAGCTTCTGCAGGCGCTGCTGAACAGGTTTTTCACCTGCAAGGGATCCCGTGGCAACGCCTGCGCTACGGGGAAAACCCCCACCAGGCTGCCACCTGGTATGTGGTGGATGCGGCTGCCCCTGGCTGGCATCGAGCCAAGCAGCTGCAGGGGAAAGAGCTGAGCTACAACAACCTGCTGGATCTGGAAGCGGCCCGCGCCCTAGCGGCAGAACTGAGCATAGGACTTGCCAACGGCTCTAAGCCAGCGGTAGCGGTGGTTGTCAAGCACAACAACCCCTGTGGGGTAGCCGTTCGCCCAACCCTAGCTGCCGCCCTGGAGGCTGCTTTGGCTGCCGATCCCGTTTCCGCCTTCGGGGGCATCGTTGCCCTCAACCAAACCTTGGATGCGGAGACCGCCCGGCGGCTGGCGGAGCCTTTTTTGGAGTGCGTGGTCGTCCCGGGCTGCACGCCTGAAGCGGCAGAGCAACTGGCGGCCAAAAAGAACTTGCGGCTTTTGGTTCTGCCGGACTTTGAGGTGGGGCCAGCCCAAACCATTCGCACCTTGGCCGGCGGCTTTCTGGTGCAAGAGGCCGACCGACTGCAGGGATCCGTTCGCCAACCCTCCTGGCAGGTGGTGACCGAGCGCCAGCCTACCCCCGAGGAGTGGGCGGATCTGGAGTTTGCCTGGATAGTCTGCAAACACGTGAAATCCAACGCCATCGTCGTTGCTCGCCAGGGGCAAACCCTCGGCATTGGAGCAGGCCAGATGAACCGGGTGGGGGCCGTCGAGCTTGCCCTTCGCCAGGCCGGTCCACGGGCCGCGGGAGCGGTTTTGGCCAGCGACGGCTTTTTCCCCTTTGCCGACAGTGTCGAGGCGGCAGCCCGCGCTGGGATCCGCGCCATCATTCAACCGGGAGGCAGCATCCGCGATGCCGACTCCATTGCCGCCGCCAATGCTGCGGGTATCGCCATGGTCTGCACTGGCATTCGTCACTTTTGGCACTGAGGGCAGGAGCTTAGGGCAGACCCCAGGCTCTGGCCCGCTCTGCCAGCCAGCCCTCGGCACGCAGGTTTTCTAGCTCGCGGCGCACCCGCAGCCGCAATTCAGCGTGCTCTAGCCCTTTGGGCATGGCAATGCCCAGCCCCACCGCCCCCAAGGGGGATCCCAAAAACTGAAACTGGGGGTGCTCCGCCAGCCACCCGGCCAGCACCGACCGGTCTGCTGTCCAGGCCTGCACCGATCCTTTCAAGAGCAACTCCGCCCCTTCCTGATAGGAATCCACCGGCACCAACTCGACCCCTGGAAGGTAGCGATTGAGGTGAGGAATAGCGGCAGATCCGCGCAGGACGGCAACGCGAGCGCCGCGTAGCTCCGACCAGCTTGTCCAGTTCTGGGAGCGGGCCACCACCAAGCTGGGGCCATCCTGATAGTAGGCAGAGGTAAACTCCACCTGGCGGGCCCGATCCGGCGTGATGCCAATCTGGGCAATGGCCAGGTCCACCTCCTCCGCGGCCACTGCCTGCAGCCGCTCCACATTGGCCACCGGCACCAGCTCCACCGCCTCTCTTGACCCCAGGAGCCGGGATCCCAGCTCGCAGGCCAGGTCAATCTCAAACCCCTGCAGCTTGCCCTCGGGATCGCGAAAGCCCAGCGGCCTCAAGTTGTCTTTGACTGCAACTCGCAACTGTCCCGAACGGACAATCTCCGGCCAAGGGCGGGCGGCGGCGGGGATCCCCATCCCCGAGCAAGCTAGAGCCAGGCTGGCCGCTAAGCAAGACTTTTGGATCGCCAAGGCCAACGGAGACCAGGATCCCATTCCCCCTAGGAAGCGCGGGACTGGCGGGCTGCTTCCACCACCTGGGTAAAGGCCTCGGGATCCAGGAAAGCCAGGCGGGCCAGCATTTTGCGGTTGAGCTGGATATTGGCTTTTTTGAGGCCGTCGATGAATTCGCTGTAGCGCAGGCCCTGGGCGCGGGTGGCCGCATTGATGCGGGCAATCCAGAGGCGGCGGAAATCCCGCTTCTTGCGGCGGCGATCCCGGTAGGCGCTGCGCAGGGCTTTCATCACCTGCTGGTTAGCCGTGCGGAACAGCTTGGAGCCAGCTCCGCGGAAGCCTTTGGCCAGCTTGAGGATCTTCTTGCGACGCTTGCGGGCAACGTTGCCGCGTTTAACTCTCATAGCAGTAACCCAATACCGGCAAGTACACCTTGCAATTGACAAGCCCAAAGACTTTTGGCTGGGCCGCAACCGGTGAGGACCTAGTGGGCGTTGGGCAGCATCAGGCGCACGTTGGCCAGATCCTGTTTGCTCACCAGGGCCACGCCAGCCAACTTGCGTTTGCGGTTGCTGGTTTTGTGCTCGAGCAAGTGGTTGTGCCCCGCCCGGCGGCGCATAAACTTGCCGTTGCCGGTGAGGCGAAAGCGTTTTGCGGCAGCCTTGCGAGTTTTGATTTTGGGCATGGGAGTGAGCTGGAGCAAAGTCACAGCCTTCCAGCATAGGGTAGAAAGGCCTGGGGGAGCAAGTTTTCTCCGCGGCTAAGTGGCGAGGGCGCTCAAAAACCGTTCTCTTGCGGCTCCAACAGCAGCACTTGCCAGCGCAGCAACTGCTGTAGCTGCGACCAGCTTAGGGGAGAGGCTAGGCTCTCTTGAATGGCTTGGACGGTGCGGATCCCGTCTACCTGCTGCAGGAAGGCAAAGGCCTCCTCGCTTAGGGAAATGGCCTCGTAGGCGTAGTTGAAAATGCTCCGCCCCGGCCACAGGCCCAGGCAGGGACTGAGGTGGGCCACAGCCGAGGCCACAGCTTCTGGACTGGTCCATTCCCAGCGGGGGAGGGGGGGCCTGCCAAGAAACAGCTCGTAGTGGGCCACCACCGGGTCCAGCAGCTCAATCAAGCGGTAGCGCTCCAGCTCCGGCAGTTGAGCCGCCTGGGCCAGTAGGGCCTCGTCCTGGCCCAACACCCGTTCCAGCCGCCAGAACTCGGGGTTGGAAAAGCGCAGAAACTGCAGCCCTGAAGCCCGAATGAGCTCAAACAGGGTCTCAATGTTGTAGTCCACCTCCTGCGGGTGCAGGTACATGTCAGCAAAGCACTCGTCGTCCACGTTCTCGAGGGCCCAGCGGGCCTGTTCCTGCTGCTGGATGCGGTTGCTTGCTGGCAGGATCTCGAAAAGGCGGCGACCTACCTGGAGGCCCTTTTGCAATTGCTCGGGGGAGGCGAGAGGTTGGTGTTCGGAGCCGGTGACCAAGAGGCGAATGGCCTTCTGCATCAGGCGAATCTCATGGCGGCCCAGCTCGCCGTAGACAAACAAATGCAGGATCCCGCCAGGAGCTAGTTTGCTCGCCAAAGCCTGCAGCCCCGCCACCGGGTCCGGCAAGTGGTGGAGCATGCCCACGCAGTTGATGAAGTCGAACTGCCCTGGCAGCCGGTCGATGTCGTAAACGTTGAGCTGGCAAAACTGCACTGGCGGCGCCTGGGAAGCCCGACAGCGAGCCTCGGCAATTTCAAGGGCGCGGCTACTTAGGTCAAAAGCCCAGATTTCGGCGTTGGGGTTCTGGTGGGCGATATACTCCGTCCCTACTCCGGAGCCGCAGCCGGCATCCAAGATGCGCACCTTGCGCCGGCCCGGATGGGATCCCGTGCAAAAGGCATAGGCCTGGGGCCAACTCCAGCGCCAGTTCCACCCCGGCGGGGGAACAGTGCCGATGGGCTGCGGTGGGAAAGGGTAGAGCTCGTAGAGCTGCCGCACTTGCTGGAGGATCTCTTCTGCACTGCGGGAGGAGGGCTGCATAGGCGCTGTCGGGTTAAGCTGGACCTCAAGACTCCAGAGACGATATCCCCCTGCAGTTTAAATGGTTGTCCGCTCCTCTCACCTTTTGCAAACCGGCCTGACTTTCGATTGGATCAAGCTGACGGCTGAGCTGAAAAAGGTTTTGGATCCCAAGCGGGTGATTAGCAAGCCGGAGGAGCTGCTGGTCTACGAATGCGACGGGCTGACCAGCTACCGGCAAAGGCCGGCTCTAGTGGTATTGCCGCGCACAACAGAAGAGGTGGCCCAGGTGGTAAAGCTGTGCAGCCGCTACGGGGTGCCCTTTGTGGCGCGGGGATCCGGCACTGGGCTATCGGGGGGAGCGCTGCCTGTGGAAAACAGCGTCGTCATCGCTACCACCCTGATGAAGCAAATCCTGGAAATTGACTTGGAGAACCGCTGCATGGTGGTGCAGCCGGGGGTGATTAACGCCTGGATTACCCAGGCAGTGGCTGCCCAAGGCTATTTCTATGCCCCGGATCCCTCTAGCCAGTCAGTTTGCTCCATCGGCGGCAATGTGGCGGAAAACTCCGGCGGCGTCCACTGCCTCAAATACGGTGTAACAGCCAATCACATTCTCGGCCTGACGGTGGTGCTGCCGGATGGGGAGGTGGTGCGCTGGGGGGGCAAGATCCCGGAGATGCCCGGCTACGACTGGGTGGGCCTGTTTGTCGGCTCCGAGGGCACCCTGGGGATTGCTACCGAGATTACCCTGCGCTTGCTCAAGGCGCCGGCCCAGGTGCAGGTTTTGCTGGCGGATTTTAACAGTGTCGAGGCAGCAGGAGCTGCCGTTTCCGACATCATCGCCGCCGGGATCATCCCTGCTGGCCTGGAGATCATGGACAACTTCAGCATCAACGCCGTTGAGGATGTGGTGCAGTCGGGCTGCTACCCACGGGATGCGGCGGCCATCTTGCTGGTGGAGGTGGACGGCCTGGAGCTGGAGGTGGAGGAAGCCAGCCAGCAGGTAAAGGCCCTGTGCCTAAAAAACGGGGCGCGCCAGGTGCAAGTTGCCTCCAGCCCAGAAGAGCGGGCGCGTCTGTGGAAGGGGCGCAAGGCAGCCTTTGCCGCCATGGGCAAGCTCAGCCCCAACTACTACGTCCAAGATGGGGTGATCCCCCGCAGCCAGCTCGCCTATGTCCTGAAGGAAATCGAGCGCCTCAGCCGCGAGTACGGCTACCCGGTGGCCAACGTGTTTCATGCCGGCGACGGCAATCTGCACCCCTTAATCCTCTACGACGAGTCCGTGCCGGGATCCCTAGAGCAGGTGGAAAAACTGGGGGGCGAGATCCTCAAGCTCTGCGTGCGTCTAGGGGGCAGCATTTCTGGCGAGCACGGCATCGGTGCCGACAAGCGCTGCTACATGTCGGAGATGTTTACGCCCACAGACTTGGAGAGCATGCAGTGGGTGCGGCAGGTGTTCGACCCGCAGCGCCTCGCTAACCCTGACAAGATCTTTCCCACTCCCCGCACCTGCGGCGAGGCAGCCCACGCCCACCGGCAACCGGAATGGCAAGGGATCCCCGTTTTCTAGCTAACCTGTCGCTGCTGCTGCAGCTCGGCAAAGGCCTGGGCAAAGTCTTCCTGGCGGATGACCAGAGCCTTGGGATCCAACTCCTCAGAGGTGGCCCGGTGGCGGCGGATGGCAGCGATGGCGGCGCGGTTGCTCAATAGAGCAAGATCGGCCCCACTCCAGCCTTCCGTGCGCTCGGCCCACACCTCCAGATCCACATCTGGCCCTAGGGGCCGCCTGCGGTTGTGCACGGCCAGGATTTCCCGCCGTGCGGCGCGGTCCGGCAGTTCCACGCTTAGGTGCAGCTCCAGCCGGCCAGCGCGGGTGAGGGCGGGATCCAAACTGGCTTTGCGATTGGTGGCAGCCACCACCAAGACTCCCTGGCTGGGGCGGATCCCATCCAGTTCGGCCAGCAGTTGCCCCAGGACGCGGTCGCTGACGCCGCTATCTCCGGAGTAACTGCCCCGCGCTGGCGCCAGGGTGTCGATCTCGTCGATGAAAATCACGCAAGGAGCGCACTGGCGGGCACGGGCAAAGAGTTCCCGCACCGCCTGCTCGGAGGATCCCACCCACTTGCTCAAGAGCTCTGGGCCGGAGACAGCAATGAAGTTGGCCTTGGCCTGGGAGGCGATGGCCTTGGCCAAGAGGGTTTTACCCGTGCCGGGCGGCCCGCTGAGGAGGATCCCTTTGGGCGCATGGGCCTGGGCCTGCTCGTAGAGCTCTGGGTGCAGCAGGGATCCCTCAATGGCCTCCTGCAGCACCTGCTTGGCCTGCTCCAGGCCGCCAATTTGATCCCAGCTCACCTGGGGCGACTCGACTTCCACTGAGCGCAACACCGCCGGCTTCACCTGTTGCAGAGCTTCCTGAAAGTCCGCTGCCGTTACTTTCAGGGATTCTGGGATAGGGGATTCCAGATCCGGCACCTGGCGCCGTAAGGCCGCATAGGCCGCCGCCTGGCACAGGCCGCGCAGATCTGCCCCCACAAAGCCCAGCGTTTGCTCTGCCAGGCTATCTAAATCCACATCCTCTGCTAGGGGCATGTTGCGAGTGTGAATGGCGAGAATTTCCCGCCGCCCCTCCCGATCCGGCACCTTGAAGACAATCTCGCGGTCAAAGCGCCCCGGTCGCCGCAGGGCCGGATCCAGGGCTTCGGGCCGGTTGGTAGCCGCTAGCACAACAATGCCTTTTTGGGCCACAAACCCGTCCATCAGCCCCAGCAGCTGGGCCACCAGGCGTTTCTCCACCTCCCCCTCGACGGTGCTGCGGTTGGGCACAAGGGCGTCAATTTCGTCGATAAACACCAGGCAAGGGGCAGACTTAGCCGCTCTCTCAAACAGCTGCCGCAGGCGTGCCTCCGCCTCGCCGTAGTACTTGCCCATTAGCTCCGGGCCAACCACGGCAATGTAGTTCACCCCCAGACTCTCGGCCAGGGCGCGGGCCGTCAGGGTCTTGCCAGTGCCAGGGGGGCCAACCAACAACACCCCCCGGGGCGGCTCTAGCCCCAACTTGGCCAGTAGCTCGGGCCGCTTGAGGGGGATCTCCACCAGCTCCCGCAAGGCTTGGAGTTGCTCCTTGAGTCCCCCCACGTCCTTGAGGCGCAGCCCCGACCTCGACTCTGGGCGCTCAGCGGAGATTGGCCCACTAGCCTCGGGGGCTTCCTGGAAGCAGGTTGCAGCCATCCCCTGGAGCTTGCTGCTCCAGCCGGGATCCCCTGTCTGGAAGTGGCGGGGGATAGAACCAGAGCGAGGGATGGAGGTCGATAGAGGCCGGGTCTGGATGCGGATCTCGGTTCGCAGTTCTCCACTTTGTTTTTTCTCCTCCAGCTTTTGGGCCAGCTCGATCAACTGCTCTATGCCCTGGATAAAGTTGCTGAGATCCACCATAGCCAGGCTTTCCCCACCAGTTGACCTGCCAATGGACTCCTCCCCAGCCTTCCAGCCAACTCCCAAAAGGGGGAAGCTGGCGCCTAAGCCGCCGCTGGGCTGGGAGAGGGGCTGGGCGGGAGTTTGCGCACCTCAGAGCAGAAGGAAGCCATGCTAAAGCCGCCGAAGCGCTTGACAAGGCTAGTCCGCAGGCGCAGGTTGGGGCTGGCAAACCAAATGCGCTCCTCCGACTCAGTCATCTCGTACTCGGTGTAGAGGGTGAGGGCGCCATCGGCTCCCATCACGTAGGTACCGGCCACCGGCACTTTCTCGGCATAGCCTTGATCCCGCAACAGTTGCCCGCGCATGGGGTTGTCAGGATCGGGAATTGGAACCAGCACCACCTCGCCCTTGTACTCTTCGTTGTCCCAGTCCTGCTCCCCATTCCACTGGACTCGCGCCGCCCCCACGGCTCGCCGTGGATCTACCTTGAACAGCTCGCAAACCCGAATGACTTCCGGATCGGTTGCTGCCAGGGTAACAATTTGCAGCTGCGACCTTCCCCCTTCAGAGCGGCGAAAGGCCAGGTGATGGCTGGTGCGCTGACACATCCACTCGCCAGCGCTGAGGGCAAAAAACTCCATTACGGTCATCATGGCCGACGCGGATCCTCATCGATAGCAACCGGGATTTGCCGATTCTAGCTTGGGCTGTAGCCAGAGATTTGCTCTTGCCGAGTTTGCTGTTGCCGCCAGAACTGCTCTGCAAAGGCCACGGTCGGATGGAGGGGAGCTCGCGGCTTACTGCGCAGGATCATCCCTGCCTCTTCAGGGGTGCGGTCGCCCTTGCGCTGGTTGCAGCGCTCGCAGGCAGTCACCACATTGTCCCAGGTGTGGGAACCACCGCGGGAAAGAGGGATAACGTGGTCTAGGGTCAGGTTATGGGTGCTGCCGCAGTACTGGCAGGTGTAGTGATCCCGCCGCAGAACCTCGCGCCGAGTAACAGGGGGCACCCGCCAGGGCCGCTCTTTGCCCTTGATGGTGAGGCGAATGTGCTCAGGCACCTCGATGACCCGGCTGGGGGAGCGCACCTGCCACACCCGCACATCCATCATCCTCAGCGGCTCTGCTTTGCCTGTTAGCAGCAGTACAATCGCTCGCTTAATATTGACCCGGCTGATGGGCAAATAGTTTTGGGAGAAGACGACAATCGACTGTTCTAGAACGTTGGTGGCAGCAGTCATAGCCTGGCTTTTCCATCTGCCGCCATTGTCTTGGGAAATTGGGCCAATGGCAAGTTGGTTCTCTAGAGACCTGGACAGATGGGCTACTATCCGGGTGATGGTTGGAGCCCGTGCCTCCCATGACCCACCCGCTGTATGTTGCCCTGGTTTGGCACCAACACCAGCCCCTCTACAAAAGTCCGCTGGCAGGCAAATATCGCTTGCCCTGGGTGCGCCTGCACGGGATCAAAGACTACTTGGACTTGGTTTTGCTGCTGGAGCGCTATCCCCGCCTGCACCAAACGGTTAACCTGGTGCCTTCTCTGATTGTGCAAATTGAAGACTACGTGGCCGGCTCGGCCTTCGATCCCTACTTGGAACTGACCCTCTCCCCCGTTGAAAAGCTTACCCTGGAGCAGCGGCGCTTTATTGTCGAGCGCTTCTTCGACAGCCACTACCCCACCATGATTGAGCCCTACCCCCGCTATCGCCAACTCTACGAACAGCGGGAATCCCAAGGGATCAACTGGTGCCTACAGTACTGGACACCGCAAGACTTCAGCGACCTCCTGGCCTGGCACAATCTGTCCTGGTTTGATCCCCTCTTCCACGAAGATCCCGAGATCGAGGGCTGGATCAAGATGGGATCTGGCTTTACCCTTTCGGATCGGCAGCGGATCTACGCCAAGCAGCAGCAGATCCTAGCCGCCATCCTGCCCCAGCACGCCAAGTTGCAAAGTAGCGGCCAACTGGAGCTGACCACCAGCCCCTACACCCACCCCATCTTGCCTCTACTGGTGAGCGAGCGCTCGGCGCGGGTGGCTCGGCCTGGCCTGCCCCTGCCCCGCTACCCCTTCCACTGGGAGCAGGATGTCCACAGCCAGCTGGAGCGGGCCAAGCAGATCTACCGGGAGCGCTTTGGCCGCGAGCCGCGGGGGTTGTGGCCTTCCGAACAGGCGGTCAGCCCCGCTATCGTGCCTATCGTGCGCAAGCAGGGCTTTGAGTGGATCATCTCTGACGAGGGAGTGCTGGGCTGGAGCCTGGGCCAGCCCTTTCACCGCGACGGGCAGGGCCATGTCCTCGAGCCGGAAAAGCTCTACCGCCCCTACCGTCTGGAGAGCGAGGCAGGGGATCTGGCCATTGTCTTTCGGGATCACCGCCTTTCCGATCTCATTGGCTTTAGCTACAGCGCCATGCCTGCCGACGCTGCCGCCAAGGATCTCATTGGACACTTGGAGAACATCCGCAACCGCCTGCCTCCCGAACAGCCTTGGCTGGTCACCATTGCTCTGGATGGGGAAAATTGCTGGGAGTACTACCCCCAAGATGGCCGGCCCTTCTTGGAAAACCTCTACGCCCGCCTCAGCCAGCACCCCGCGCTGCGCCTAGTGACAGTCTCGGAGTTTTTGGAGCAGTTTCCCCCCACCGAGTTTCTGCCGGCAGAACAACTGCACAGCGGCTCCTGGATTGAGGCCGACTTTACCACCTGGATTGGGGATCCCGTCAAAAACCGCGCCTGGGAGCTCTTAGCCCAGGCCCGTCAGGTGATTCAAGATCACCCCCGCGCCAACCCCCAAGCCTGGGAAGCTCTGTGGGCCGCCGAGGGATCCGATTGGTTCTGGTGGTTTGGGGCAGGGCATTCTTCCGCCCACGACGCCGTTTTCGACCAGCTGTTTCGGGAACACCTGCAGGCAATCTACGTCGCCCTGGGGGAGGCGGTGCCGGCGGTGCTGCAGTTTCCCCTCGAGGATCACGACGGCCTAGGGGATCGGCTGCCGCAGGGGTTTATCCATCCCGCCATCAACGGCCGTCCCAGCGAACGGGAGTGGAGCCAGGCCGGGCGGGTGGAGATTAGCGCCGCCAGGGGTACCATGCACCGCAACAGCGCCGTCCGCCGCCTCTGGTATGGCTTCGACCACTTCCACCTCTATCTGCGGCTGGATTTTAACTCGGTGGTGCAGCGGCCCAAGCAATTGCTGGTGCTCTGGTTTTATCCCAACTGCATTACCCTTAACAGCCCCATCCCCCTGCAGGGACTGCCCGCCGAAGCCCCTCTTAACTACCTCTACCGCCACTTGTTGAGGCTGTCGCTGCCGCCCCCCAGTCAACGCCCGGCGGAGGTAGAGGCTCAACTTCTCCAAGCAGGGGAGTACCACACCTGGCACTCCCTCAGCCATCAGGTCAAGGCCGTGGTAGATACCTCCCTGGAGGTGGCCATTCCCTGGAGCAATTTGGGCGCCCAGCCAGGGCAGGAGCTGCAGTTTGCCATTGTGGCTGCTGACGGCGAAACCTTTCTGGAAGGGATCCCGCCCAAGGCCACCATTGCCCTGCGCAGACCCTAGCAAGTATCCCGCCTATGCAGCGCGAGCTTTACCCTCCCATCGAGCCCTACGACCAGGGCTTTCTGCCCGTCTCTTCCCTGCACACCCTCTACTACGAGCAGTGCGGCAACCCAGAGGGCAAGCCAGTGGTGTTTTTACACGGGGGGCCAGGGGGTGGGATCGAGCCCCTCTACCGGCAGTACTTTGATCCCCGCCGCTGGCGGGTGGTGCTGTTTGATCAACGCGGCTGCGGCCGGAGCCGCCCCTACGCCGAGCTGCGGGAGAACACCACCTGGGATTTGGTAGCCGATATTGAGAAGCTGCGCCAGCACTTGGGCATTGAGCGCTGGTTTGTCTTCGGAGGGAGCTGGGGCAGCGCCCTCGCCTTGGCCTATGGCCAGACCCACCCCAACTCCTGCCTGGGCTTTATCCTGCGCGGTATTTTCCTGCTGCGCTCCTTCGAGATCCGCTGGTTTTACCAGGAGGGGGCCAGCTACCTTTTCCCCGATGCCTGGCAACACTACCTCGAGCCCATTCCCCCCGAGGAACGGGGTGACCTGCTGGCAGCCTACTACCGCCGCCTTAACGACCCCAATCCGCAGGTGCGCCTGAAGGCAGCCCGTGCCTGGGCCATCTGGGAGGCCAGCACCAGCAAGCTTATCCCTAGCCCTGAACTCATCGAGCGCTTTGGCCAGGAGAGCTTTGCTGAGGCCCTCGCCCGCCTCGAGTGCCATTACTTCATCCACCGCGGTTTTTTGGAGACAGAGGATCAACTCCTCAAGGGGGTAGAGCGCCTGCGCCACCTGCCAGCCGTCATCGTCCAGGGGCGCTACGACGTCGTCTGCCCTCCCCTTTCCGCCTGGGAGCTACATCAAGCCTGGCCAGAGGCAGAGTTTCACCTGATCCCTGATGCTGGCCACTCCATTACCGAGCCTGGGATCCGCACCGCCCTCCTGGCGGCCACCGATTGCTTTGCCCAGCTCTGAGAACGGCTGCAAAGAGGGCCTGCCGTTGCCTAGCAGCAGCAAGCCTCAGCCTGACTCAAACTGAAGGGCTTCAGGATCTACGTAGTAGCAGCGGGCATTGTCCGCACAAATGAGCGCCCAGCCGTTGCAGTTAGCATCGACTAGGATGTACTCCGATTGCGGGATAAAATGACCCTGGTGGTTGCGGGTCTCCTCCTTGATCCAGACCGTCTGATAGTTCATCCCAGCGTCCCTCCAACTCCTCCTCAAAAAGACTTAAGAACAGGACTTAACCTTGCTGCAAACAGTGGCAAAGCTAGGCAAAAACTAGAGGCAACAAACTCAACCCCTTCTCGAGGTTCAGTAACCGAGCGCTCGAGGGTAGGTTAGCTAGGCTTTAACTGGGTAAGAGAAGTCTAGCACTGCCTCTATGAGAAGAGCGTTAAGAGTTACAGACTAAGGCAAAAAGCTCTGGATTTTCGTAAACTCTTGTTGCAAAATTGGCTCGAGCCCGCTTAGGCTTCTTCAAATGACCCGTGGTGAATCCTGCAACCCATTGAGGCGGCGATTCCCTCCCTCCGTCAAGTTGGATTTGACACCAGCAATCTGCTACCAGCGTGCCCCTGTTTTTTTCAGTTCCAGCGCCGCCAAGGTCAAGTCTACCCCGGGTTTTAGCTCAGCGCGGAGCTACGGGCACAGAGCTGCTCTTGCCCGCTCGCTCATCTGCTGAAGTGCACCGAGGTCGGGGAGAGGGATCCCTTCCCCTTCAGCAAGCCATAGCCAGTACTCGATGTTGCCGGCAGGGCCAGTGATAGGCGACCACGTATAGCCCTGCACCCGCCAACCGCGACTCACTGCCGCCTGCATCACCGTCTGGAGCACGCGAGCGTGGATAGCCGGATCCCGCACTACCCCCCTTTTGCCCACCTGGCCTCGGCCCGCCTCAAACTGCGGCTTGACTAGCAGCAAGGCTTCCCGCGGCGAGCGCAACAGCTTCCACAGAGGATCCAACACCTTAGTCAGGGAAATAAAGGAGAGATCCACCACTGCCAGATCCGGCCAGTTGGGAGTGGGCACCTCGGTTCCGTAGAGATCGGCCGGCTGAAGATAGCGCAAGTTGGTTCGTTCCTTAAGGATTACCCGCGGGTCGGTTCGCAAAGACCAGGCCAATTGGCCATAGCCCACATCCACCCCATAGACCCGCTGCGCCCCTCGTTGCAGGAGGCAATCGGTGAAGCCCCCAGTGGAGATGCCAGCATCCAAACAGATGCGACCCTGGACTTGAATGGGAAAAGCTTGCAGTGCCCCCTGAAGCTTTTCTCCTCCTCGCGAGACAAAAGCAGACTTGGCCTGGATGTGGACTACAGGATCTCCGCTTACCCAAGTTCCGGCTTTTTCCGCCCGTACTCCGTTGAGGAAGACTTCTCCCGCCAAGATAGCCCGCTGCGCCTGCTGGCGCGAAGAAAAATACCCTCGCTCCACCAGCCAGGTATCCAGGCGGACTCGCTCGGCCATGCACTAGCCACTGGCCTTCCACTCCATCAAGATAGACGACCGGGATCCCTTCTGTCAGCCGCGACTTAGCCAAAGCGCCCGCTCACATACTCTTCCGTCTCGCGGTTGGCGGGAGAGTTGAAGATCTTCTCGGTGCGGTCAAACTCTACCATTCGTCCGTAGCGGATCCCTCTCTCGTCAAGTTCAGTGTTGAAGAAGGCAGTGAAGTCGGACACGCGAGCTGCCTGCTGCATGTTGTGGGTGACGATGATGATCGTGTAGCGACGGCCCAATTCCTTAAGCAGCTCCTCAATGCGCAGCGTAGAAATAGGATCCAGCGAGGAGCAAGGCTCGTCCATTAGAATTACCTCCGGCTGAATGGCCAGGGTGCGGGCAATGCAGAGGCGCTGCTGTTGTCCACCGGAGAGGGAAAGGGCGCTCATCCTCAACTTATCTTTCACCTCATCCCAGAGAACGGCCTGGCGCAGTGCCCGCTCCACGAGCTCGTCCAGATCCCCCTGGTAGCCATTAATCCGGGGCCCAAAGGCAATGTTGTCGTAGATGGATTTGGGGAAGGGGTTGGGCTTCTGAAACACTAGGCCAATCCGCCGCCGCACCTCAGAGGGATCCACATCCGGGTCGTAGATGTTTTTCCCGTGGAAGATAACGGAGCCTTCTACCCTTGCCCCTGGGATTAAGTCATTCATGCGGTTGAAGCAGCGCAAAATAGTGCTCTTGCCGCAACCTGAGGGGCCAATGAAGGCTGTGATGTGATTTTTCGGGATCTTCAGGGAAACCTGCTTAACCGCCAGGTGGGAGCCGTAGTAGACGCTCAGATCCCGCGTCTCTAGTTCAACCTCCAACCGGGTGGATTGCTCAGGAGAGCCCGACTGGTCAGAGAGTGGAGAGCGCATAGGAGTGTTGAAAAAGATAACGTCGCTGCAAGGCTTAGATGGTGATGGCTTCTTGGCGACGACTCACAAGGAGTCGGAAACTGACGGTGGTGATCAGGGCCAAAATCACCAGAGCCAAAGCCCCTCCCCAGGCAAGCTTCTGCTGGTTTTCAAAGGGGACAAGGGCAAAGTTGTAGATCAACACAGCCAGCGAGGCCACTGGCTTCAACAAACCGCTGGGCCAGAGAAAGCTAAACAAAGCCGTGAAGATCAGGGGCGCCGTCTCACCTGCAGCGCGGGCAATGGCCAACGTCACCCCCGTCAGGATCACCGGCAGAGCCGCTGGCAACACCACGCGAAACACCGTCTGCACTCGCGAAGCCCCCAACGCATAGGCAGCAGCCCGCGTATCGGCCGGCACCAGGCGCAGCGCCTCTTCACAGGACAAAATGATGATAGGCAGGGTCAGCACCGATAGAGCCATCCCGCCGGCAAGGGCCGAGAAGGTTTTGGTGGAAAGCACCAGCACCCCATAGGCAAACACCCCGGCAATGATGGAGGGAACCCCCGTCAACACCTTGATAATGAAGCGCAGAAAGGAGGCCGCGGGGCTGTTTTTGCCAAACTCCGAGAGATAGATGGCTGCGAATAGACCAATGGGGAATGTGATGGAGATAGCAATCGACACCACAATAATCGTCCCCAGCACCGCATTGCCAAATCCGCCCGCCTGATCGCCCGGAGGAGGGGGAAGCTGGGTCAGCGTCTGCCAGCTCAGGCGCTCGATGCCCCTGGTGAAAACGTAGTAGAGGATGAGAGCCAGCACAAAAATGGCGAAGATGCTGGAGGTAGCTGTCAGCGCTGTCATTCCTACATCCAAGAAGATGCGCTGCCAGGGCTTCGCTCTGCGCTTAAACAAAT
The DNA here is from genome assembly GCF_047461475.1 of Synechococcus sp. WC10meta. NCBI lineage: Bacteria > Bacillati > Cyanobacteriota > Cyanophyceae > Synechococcales > Synechococcaceae > Synechococcus > Synechococcus sp. WC10meta. The sequence continues at coordinate 50,143 of NZ_JANSHF010000001.1, read as the reverse complement.
TGCCTTGCTCTGTCGCCTGCACTTGCGCCGTCATGTTTCTCTACTCCCGCGAAGCTGTTAGCGCAAACTTGACACGGCGTATCATCAACTCCGCCGCAATGTTAACCACCAGAGTGATGGCTAACAGAATCAAGGCCACATACATAAGTGCTGCAACCTGCTCAGGGCCCGCTTCCGCAAACTCGTTGGCCAATAGGGCTGGGATGTTGCTGGCAGGAGCCAGAAGCGAGATGCTAATGCCGCGGGCATTCCCAATCAGCATCGCTACTGCCATCGTCTCCCCTAGGGCGCGTCCCAAACCCAAAACCACCGCTCCCAGGAGGCCGCCAATTGCTGCCGGCAGCACGACACCAAAGATGGCTTCCCAGCGAGTGGCTCCCATCGCATAGGCAGCCGCCCGCAACTCTGGCGGAACGGACACCAGCACTTCCCTGGCGATGGCAGTAATGATGGGGATGATCATGATCCCCAAGACAACCCCCGCTGTCAGCATCCCAGGCCCTACTGGTGGTGTGCTGAAAATGGGCAGCCAGTTGAAGTGCTGGAACAAAAACATCTGTACAGGGCGGAAGAAGGGGATGAAGATAAACAACCCCCAAATGCCGTAGACCACACTGGGAATGGCTGCCAGCAGCTCCACCACAATGATCAAGGCCGTGCGCAAGGACTTAGGCAAAAAGTCCTCGCTCAAAAAGATGGAGATGCCAAAGCTTAAGGGAACGCCCACGATCAGAGCAATCAGAGAAGTTACCAGTGTGCCGTAGATCTGGGGCCAAGCACCGTAGTTGTTCACAACAGGATCCCAGGTGGTGCCCCAGAAAAAGCCCAGCCCGAACTTCCGAATGGCAGGTAGCGCCTGAATCCCAATCTCCAGGGCAATCCACAACAGTAGGAAAGCCGAGAAAAAGACGGCGATCCGCGTTGCCCAAATAAATAGCCAGTCGCGCCAGCGCTGGAAGACGGGCCGGGGCCGAAATAGAGAACTGCTCTCCGAAAAGGTAGTGGTCATCTGCTGGGTAGGGGGTACAAACCTCTACGGAGTGATGCTTTCCAGGGCAGCCAGAGCTTTCTTCCGCGTTTCCTCCGGCAAAGGCACATAGCCCAGCGGCTCCGCAAAGGATTGCCCTTCGGTGAGGCCGTAGCGAAGAAACTCTTTGACAGCCTTGGAGGTTTCAGCTTTGGGGTAGGCTTTGTAAGCCAAGATCCACGTGTAGCCCACAATGGGGTAGGAGTCTTCCCCTGCGGGATCTGGGTCAACCCCCAGCAGCCGCTCGTCGAGCTTGATTCTCGCCAGCGCTGCCTGCTCCGTCTCAACTTTGGGGGTGACGAACTTGCCTGCCCGGTTTTCCAGGCGAGCGATATTTAGGTTGTTGAGCTTAGCAAAGCCGTACTCCACATAGCCGATTGAGCCAGGAATCTGCTTGATTTGTTCAGAAACGCCTTCGTTACCGCGAGCTCCCACGCCAGTTGGCCAGTTCACGGAAGAGCCACGGCCCACTTTTTGCCGCCATTCGGGGCTAATGGCGTTGAGGTGGGTGGTAAAGATGTCGGTGGTGCCACTGCCATCAGAGCGGTGCACAACAGTAATCGGCAGATCTGGGAAAGTCACGCCTGGGTTAAGGCCAGCCAGCAGCGGATCGTTCCAGTTCTTGATCTTGCCCAGGAAGATATTGACCAGCGCCAGGCGAGAGAGGCGAATTTCAGGACCTACGCCGGGGACGTTATAGGCTGCCACCACTGCCCCGCCCACCATAGGCACGGCCACCATGCCCTTGGGAGGTTTGGCTGCACCCTCAATCTGGCTAATCTCCTCAGGACGCGGCACGCTATCGGTGGCGCCGAAGTCGACAGTGCGGGCCACAAATTGCCGACGGCCAGCGCCGCTTCCCACCGATTGGTAGTTGACTTGGATGTTGGGGTTTTTCTTGCCAAATTCTTGGGCCCACTTTTGGTAGAGGGGGGCCGGGAAGGTAGCTCCAGCGCCGTTGATTATCGTCTTCTGCTGGGCAAACGCTCGCTGCCAGCCGGCCTGACTTGCCGCAAAACCAGCAGCAACTGCCGACAAGGACTTGAGGAAAGAACGACGACTCAAGGAATGCGACATCAACATACAGATACAGAAGATCTCTCCACTGAAGAGCGTGTCCTAGCCCAGGTCAAAAAGCTGCAACTGCGAAACCTAACTCCAAGAGTTCAGTCCACCGGGCCGAAGAAAGCACAGGATCTCGTTGAGACCCCAACCCTTGCAACTCAGCCGTTAAATGTAACGTAAGGTCAACCCTTTTTTGGTTAACAAGAGGTTAAATTCAGGTTATTTCTAGGCCCAGCAGCCGAGGTCGCGACTGTCGGGCTTAACCAGGGTAGAGACCCCAGGGGGAGGCTGGGGCTGGGCTGACATTGGTCGGGGGAATGCCTAGAATAGAAGGCTGTCAAGAGAGTGGGTGCCTTCCTCCTATGGCAAAAGATGTGCAGGTGATGCTGCGCCAGGCGGTTCCTGGGCTCGGCAAGCCGGGAGAGGTGGTGAGTGTCAGGCCGGGCTATGCCCGCAACTACCTTTTCCCGCGGCAGATGGCGGTGCGGCTTACGCCTGGACTTCTCAAGGAGCAGCAGATGCGGCGGGAGCAGGAAGCAGCCCGCAAGCTGGCTGAGAAGCAACAGGCGGAAAACTACAAAAAGGCTTTGGAGACGATTGGCCGTTTTGTCATCCGCAAGAAGGTGGGCGAAAAAGACCTGCTCTTTGGACAGGTAACTGCCAGCGATATTGCCGAGGTGGTGCTGGCTACCAGTGGCCTCGATATCGACCGCCGTAACGTCTTGCTCAATGAGGAGATTAGGAAAACTGGGGTTTACCTGGTGCAGGTGAAGTTACACCCCGAGGTTACCGCTACGCTGCGCATTCAGGTCACGCCTGAGTAGAAAAGAGGTTCTGGTTCAGACGGCTATGCCCACTTGGCCCGCTGCGCTAGGGTGTGCAGCCTAGCAGTCGGAAAGCGGGGGAGAGCTTGGTTTTTCTACCCTGGCTGGTGGTGATTAGCGATTACGACCTGACCGGTGGGGATCGGCTTCCGCCTCAGAACATAGAAGCGGAGGAGGAGATCTTGGGCGGCATCCTCCTTGACCCTGAGGCGATGGCGCGGGTGGCGGAGCTCTTGCGGCCTGAGATGTTCTACCTCTCCGCCCACCAGGAGATCTACCGAGCTGCTCTGCAGTTGTACAGCCAGGGCCAGCCCACTGACCTGACCACTGTTTCTGCCTGGTTGGCAGATCACCAGCTCTTGGAGCGAGTGGGAGGAACGGCGGCAATTCGCCGCCTAGTGGAGCAGACGGTTAGCAGTGTCAACATTGACCAGTATGCCCGTCTGGTGGTGGACAAATACATGCGCCGCCGGCTGATTCAGGTCAGCAACACCTTGGCGCGTCTGGCCTACGACACTAGCCAGCCTCTCCCTCAGCTCCTGGATCGAGCCGAGCAAGAGGTGTTCAGCCTCACCCAAGAACGGGTACAGCGCAGCCTTGTTCCAGCCTCGGAAGTTTTGGTAAACATCTTCTCAGAGTTGGAGGAGAGGTTCCAGAGCGGGGCTCAGATCCCTGGGATCCCGACCAAATTCATTGACCTCGACAACCTGACCCAGGGCTTGCAGCGGTCGGATTTGGTCATCCTAGCCGGCCGTCCCTCGATGGGAAAGACCAGCCTGGCTCTTAACATTGCCCAAAATGTGGCTGCCTACGTCAAGCAACCGGTGGCCATCTTCAGCCTGGAGATGTCGCGGGAGCAACTGGTGCAGCGGCTCTTGGCCAGCGAGGCGCGCATTGATAGTAGCCGTCTGCGATCCGGGCGCATCAGCGAGAATGAGTGGCAACGCCTGGGGCAGGCGATTGGCTTTTTGTCGCAACTGCCTTTGTTTATCGACGACACGCCCAACTGCACGGTTACAGAAATTCGCTCTAAGGCGCGGCGTCTGCAGGTGGAGCAAGGAGGGACGTTGGGGTTGGTGTTGATCGACTACTTGCAGCTCATCCAGGGATCTGAGTCCGACAACCGGGTGCAGGAATTGTCGCGCATTACCCGCGGCCTCAAGGCGCTAGCCAAAGAGCTGATGGTGCCGGTGCTGGTGCTATCTCAGCTCAGCCGGGCAGTGGAGTCGCGCTCAGACAAGCGTCCGCAACTGGCAGATTTGCGGGAGTCGGGTTGTCTAGCCGGCGATACCCGCGTGAGGGACGTGGATCGCGGCAAGATCTGGCGGCTGGAGCAACTGGCAGCCCTGCCGCCTTCAGCAGAACTGCCGCGCCTGCTTAGCCTCAATGGGCGCGGGCGGCTGGTGCCCCAACAGCCAGTGAGGGTATTTTGCAGTGGGCGGCAGCCCACATGTCTTCTAAAAACCCGCCTCAACTTTTCCATTCGTGCCACTGGCAACCACCCCTTCCTAACTCGGGACGGCTGGAAAACCCTCGACGAGCTGCAACTGGAGGAGGAGGTGGCGGTGGTGGTGCAGGAGGGGTTGATCTGGGATCCCGTCGTCTTCATTAGCGAGCCGGGGGAGCCGCAACCGGTTTACGACATCGAGATGCCCCGCCACCACAACTTTGTGGCCAACGGCCTGCTGGTGCACAACAGCATCGAGCAGGATGCCGACGTGGTGATGATGATCTACCGGCCCGAGTACTACGATCCCAACACCAGCGATCGCGGAATTGCGGAGGTAATTGTTGCCAAACACCGCAACGGCCCCACGGGCACGGTGCGCCTTTTGTTTGAAAGCCAGTACACCCAGTTTCGCAACTTGGCGGATCCCTATCGGTGAGCGAAAGCCGCAGCAGAAGTAGATCGGGACTCCTTTCAAGGACAGGTCCGGGGTGCGAGGTGTTAGCCTGAGATTGCCCCCCTAGGGCAGGTCGCTGTTGCTGGCTACCTCCCTCTGCCTAAAGCCATATGTTCAAAAGCCTGTTGATCGCCACCGATTGCCGCGATGGACTGCAGCGTTTTGGCAAATGCCTAGAAGAGCTTTACCTGAATGGGATTGAGCGCGTTGCCTTTGTGCATAGCGTCGCTCGGCAGGACGACGACATTGGCCTTCCCGAAGACCTCACCCCCAAAGTGCAGGCGCAACAGGCTCGCTTACAAGAGGTGTTGAGCGCCGTTCCTGCAGGGCTGGAAGTCAAAGTCTTGGTGCAGGCGGGCAAGGCGGTGGATCTGATTTTAAGAGGGATCCAAACCTGCAGCTCCGACTTGCTAATCACAGGCATGGGGATCCACAATCTGCTCACCGAAAAACTGTTTGGAAGCACCACCTTGGAGCTGCTGCCGAAGCTGACCATCCCGGTAATGGTGATGCGTCCGCAACTCATCGCCGCCTTTACTCTGGAAGAATTGCGCCTGCGCAGCCGCCACCTATTTCGCTCCCTCCTAGTGCCTTTTGACTTTGAGGAGCCCCGCCGGCAGCTCCTCAGCCGTCTTGGCCAACTGCTGCCAGGAACTTCCCAGTGTCAGGCCATTACGCTGCTCTATGTGGTGGATCCCAGCGCCCGCCGCAACCAGGGATCGCCGGCAGAAGAGCTCAAGCGCAGGGCCGAGGCCGACTTGGCCCGGTTAGTCGAACCGCTGGCCGAGCAGGTAAAACCGGTGCAGTTGCGGGCCTTGGTGCGGGTGGGATCCCCGCTTCAGGAAATCCTAGCCACCGCTGCTGAGGAGGACATGACCGCCATTGCCACCGCCTCCCCACGGGTGGGGACCTTTTGGGAGTGGTCAATCCGTAGCCTCACCGGCGAGATTCTACGGCAAAGTTGGCATCCGGTGTTGTTTTTCCCGCGCGGTTCCTTAGCGCAGTAGAGCTGCCCAACCCCCCTTCTATGCCGCTTGACCAAACCTTGAAGGAACTGTTCCAGGCGGTGGCTCAGGGGAAGCTCTCTCCCGAGCAGGCCCTGCAAGCCTGTCGCTTCCTGCCTTTTGAGGCGGTAGGAGACTTCGCCCGTGTGGATCACCATCGCCTTCTGCGCACCGGCTTTCCCGAAGCCGTGTGGGGGCCGGGCAAAACTCCCGAGCAGATTGCCCAGATTCTGGAGCGGCTGCACCGCCAGGGATCCCTAGCTTTGGCCACCCGCGTCGATCCCTCGGTCTACGCCCAAGTTCGCTGCTGCTTGCCCCAGGCCCAGTATTCTCCTGTAGCGCGCTTGTGCTGGATCCCTCCCCAAAAGGTGCATAGCTATCCCGGCCAGATTAGCGTGATCTCCGCTGGCACTGCCGACGTGCCGGTGGCTGAAGAGGCCGCTCTCACCGCCGAGCTCTCCGGGTTTCAGGTCAACCGCCTCTGGGATGTGGGAGTGGCCGGGATCCACCGCCTGCTGCACCACCGCGCCGCTCTGGAAGCCGATGTGCTCATTGTAGTGGCAGGCATGGAGGGAGCCTTGGCCAGCGTGGTGGCGGGCCTGGCAGACTGTCCGGTAATCGCTGTGCCCACCAGCGTTGGCTACGGGGCCAGCTTCCAGGGCTTGGCTGCCCTACTGACCATGCTCAACTCCTGTGCGGCGGGAGTGGGAGTAGTGAACATCGACAACGGCTTTGGGGCGGCCATTTTGGCAGGCCAGATCCTGCGCTGTGGACAGCGGCTAGCGACGCGATTGCCTTCGCCTGCAACCCCTGGAGATAGGGAAGGTTAAGAAATGTAAAACGATCCTGAGCTGGACAAGCTATACTCGGGCCATAGCTATGCTGGAGCTTTGAATTTCTCCGCTGGGAGGAAGCTGAGGGGTCGAGCCTTTCTCCAGCTACCCTTCTTGGGGCGCTTCCTCAACGACCACAAAAATCTTCCGAAAGGGGGGTTATGGACGTAGGATAGCAGTCTGGGGTTGGCTGCACGGGACGAACGACTCTTTGACCGGAGCACAGGAAGCTCGCTGCTATGTCAATCAAGGCAATAGACACCGCTGTGGCTCTTGTTCAAGGGATAATTCAGTCCTTTAGTTGGGCGGATCTCTTTTTGGTGGTGGCTCTGGTGTTTTTGGAAGCAGCCCTCTCTGCCGATAACGCTGTCGCCTTGGCTGCTTTGGTCAAGCATTTGCCCACCCCCCAGCAGCAGAACCGGGCTTTGCGCTGGGGCATCGTCGGCGCCTATGGCTTTCGTATTGCCATCGTGTTTGCAGCGGTGTGGTTGGTCGAGTACCCGCCCGCGCGATTCTTGGGGGCCTGCTACCTGCTCTGGCTGGCCTGGCAACATTTTCGCGGGGAAGAAGAAGGCCCAGCACAGGACATCACTCGCCAGGCCAATTTTTGGCAAACGCTGGTCATGGTGGAGCTCACCGACCTTGTGTTTTCCTTCGACAGCATTGCTGCTTCCGTGGCCGTCTCCCGCAAGGCGTGGGTGATCATCCTTGGCGGCATCCTCGGCATTACCCTGATGCGCTACATGGCCTCTTTGTTCTTGCGCTGGCTGGATGAGTTTTCCCGCCTGGAAGATGCTGCCTTTGCCATCATCGCCCTAGTGGGAAGCCTCATGCTGCTGGAGGTGTTCTTCCCCCAGATCGAGATCCCGGACTGGGGAATGGTGGTGGCTGTGTTCCCTGTGTTTGTCTGGGGCTTCTCCCAGCGCCGCAGTCCTTCTCCCCCAGCCGTGGCCCAGCCAGATTCGGCTCTGCCCCGTTTAACAGAGGAGATCCCTGCCGGCTTAGCCGCTCTTGCTGAAGTGGAGTCTGCCGCCGAGCTACAGTTGGACTAAATCGCCAGCAGGTTGTCCGGGCAGGGGAAGGGCCTTGTAGACTAGCAGTGGAGGCAAGCCACCGGAGGAACGTACCCTGATTCCGCAGTTTTGCCGGAAGTGGTGGACAAAGTGCTGCCAGCAAGCCATTGCCACAAGCAAGGACAACCACCAGAAGCCCCCAGCAGGGGTAGAGGGTGGACACTCTCCAGCCAAGGTAGACGAGCCGATCCCTCTGGTAGAGCTGCGGCAGGTCTCTAAGCGCTTTGGGGCTACGGTGGTGCTGGATCGGATTGACCTCAAAGTGTACCGGGGCGATGCCCTAGGACTGGTGGGGCCTTCCGGTACTGGCAAGTCGACCCTGTTGCGCATCATCGCGGGCCTAACGGAGCCCGACGCTGGCGAAGTGCTCTGGTGCGGTATTCCTTTGCCAGAGATTCAGGCCGGCCACCGCACTCCTCCTTTGCGGCTGGGCATGGTATTTCAGCAAGCGGCTCTATTCGACTCCCTAACGGTGGAGGAAAACGTCGGTTTTTTGCTCTACGAGCACTCGCGGCTGCCGCGAGCCCGCATTCGGGAACTGGTGGCGGCCAAGCTGGAGGCGGTGGGGCTGGCGGGTAAGGAGAACAGCCTGCCGGAAGAGCTCTCTGGGGGGATGCGCAAACGGGCTAGCTTTGCCCGCGCCATCATAGAGGATCCCTCTCTGCCCCAAGACGAGCCGCAACTGCTGCTTTACGACGAGCCCACAGCGGGCCTGGATCCCATTGCTTCCACCGTAATCGAAGACCTCATCCGGGATCTGCAACAGGTGAAAAAAGCTTGCGAGAGCTACATCGTCGTAACCCACCAGCACAGCACCATCTACCGTGCCACCGACCGCGTTGTGCTCTTGGCCCAGGGGCGGGTGCAGTGGGAGGGATCCGTGCAAGAGATTGAGACGAGCGACAACCCCTTTGTGCGGCAATTCTTCAGCGGTAGTGTAGAAGGGCCAATTCAAGTGGCAGGGCAGGTGTGATGCGTTCGCGAGCCATCCGAGAAGGGGCAGTGGGCCTGTTGATCTTGGCGGGGGTTCTGATCTTTGCCGGGCTGTTTCTGTGGATCTACAACCTGCGCTTTGGCAGCCGCGGCTTTCGGTTTACCGTTACCTATCCCGGCGTGGCCGGCCTGGCGGAGGGCTCTAGCGTGCGGCTGCGGGGGGTAGCTGTGGGCCGGGTGGAGCGCATCGTGCCTCAGGCAGCTCAGGTGGAGGTCCAGGTGGCCATCGACCAGCCCTTGATCATCCCTCGCGATGCTCTGTTTATTACCCAGCAAACAGGGTTGGTGGGGGAGACGGTGGTGGACATCTTGCCTAGGGGGAGTGTCGAGGGGGCAGTGGGATCCCCCCTAGCTGCCGATTGCGACCGCAGCCAAATCATCTGCGATGGCGATGTGGTGGAGGGCACACCGGGGGTGGATTTTGGCCAGTTGCTGATTCGCCTGGAGCGGTTGCTTGCACGGGTTGACGATGATGAGGTTTTTAGCACCCTTAACGCCACCCTAGAAGGGATCACCCGCGCTGCCGACAGCGTGGCCAACCTCTCGGAAACCCTGGAAGAGCGGGTGGCAGCCCTGCGCACGGAAGATCTGGACTTGTTGGAATTTACCAAGGCGGCTAGAGCAGTGAGCCAAACTGCCACAAGTCTCCAGGAGGCTGCCGACCAGTTCACGGCCCTGCTTCTAGAAAATCGCGCCTCGCTCCAGGCCGCCCTAGAGAATATCCAGCAGGTGAGCGCCGATCTGGAGGCGATGTCGAGCGCGGTTCGCCCGCTGCTTACCGATCCGCAACTGCAGGAGGAGGTGCGCCAGATCCTAGTAGGGGCACGAGTAACGGTGGAGAACGCGGCCAAGGCCACTGAGGATCTGCGGCAGCTTGCGGCTGCCCTAAGCGACCCGGGCACCCTAGCAACCTTGCGCCAAACCCTGGACTCCGCCCGCATCTCCTTTCAGAACGTGCAAAAGATCACGGCTGACATCGACGAGCTTACCGGGGATCCCCAGTTTCGCCGCGCCCTGCGAGAGCTGGTGTTGGGGCTGAGCAACTTGGTTTCCAGCGCCCCTTCCAACAACGGGATTCAGCCCGCTGCTGCCCAAGTCGCGCCCGTTTCTTTTACCCTCGCCCCTATGGGGCAGCAGCCGGTTCCCCAAGAGAAAGCCAAGATCCCTGCCGAGATCCGCTCCCCTAGCAGCGGCAAAAGCCATTGAAGGGATCCCGAAGCTGGGGTAGGCTTTGCGGGTATAGGACGCCGCGCCGTTGACCAGGGTTGAGGTGTGAGGAATGTGTGGCATTGTCGGCTATGTGGGCTTTCAGTGGGCTGCCCCCATTCTGGTGGAGGGCCTACGCACCTTGGAGTATCGCGGCTATGACTCCGCAGGCATTGCCACCGTGGATCCAGAAGAAGGCTTGAGGATCGTGCGGGCCACCGGCAAGCTGCACAACCTGGTGGTGAAACTCACTACAAACATGCCCACAGCCAAGGTGGGGATTGGGCATACCCGCTGGGCCACTCACGGCGGCATTAGCGAAGAAAATGCCCACCCCCACTGCGACGTCCAGGGGCGCGTCGTGGTTATTCAAAACGGCATTGTGGAGAACTACCTGGAGCTAAAGGAAGAGCTGCTGCGGCGAGGGGTTACCTTTCGCTCCCAAACCGATACCGAAGTCATTGCCCAACTGCTCGGCCTCTACGTCGAGGAGCTGGGATCCTTTGAGGTGGCCTTTGGCAAAGTGATGGGACGGCTGCGGGGGGGAAATGCCGTGGTGGCTTTGGATCGGGAGGCGCCGGATCGGCTGATTGCCGCCCGCCTGGGCAATGCCGGGGCTGTGGTGATTGGGGAGGGGGAAGGGGAAAATTTTGTGGCCTCAGATCTGCCTGCCATCATCCGCCACACCCGCAGGGTGGTGTTTCTGGAAGATGGAGAGATGGCCATCCTCACCGACTCCAGCGTGCGCTATCAGCGCATTACCGGCGAGGAGCTGCGCAAAACCCCCCTTACCGTGGCCTGGGATCCGGTCTCGGCGGCCAAGGGCGGCTACAAGCACTTCATGCAAAAAGAGATCCACGAGCAGCCGCGCACCATCACCGAGACGCTGCGGGGGCGGGTGGATCTGGAAGCAGGCCGGGTGAACTTGGAGGGGCTGGCCCTGACAGAAGTGCAACTGGCTCAGGTGGAGCAGATCCACGCTGTGGCCTGCGGCACTGCCTGGCACGCCTGCCTGGTGCTCAAGTACTTCATTGAGAGCCTGGCCCGCACCCCGGTGCAGGTGGACTACGCTTCCGAGTTTCGCTACCGCCAGCCGGTGCTGCGTCCCCACAGCCTGCTTTTGGCTCTTACTCAATCCGGGGAGACGGTGGATACGCTGGCAGCCATGAGCGAGGCCCGCAGCCAAGGGATCCCCACCCTAGCCATCGTCAACGCCATCGGATCCCAGGCCACCCGCCTGGCGGATGCGGGGGTTATCTACATCCACGCCGGGCCGGAGATCGCCGTGGCTTCCACCAAGGTCTTTACCGGCATGTTGGTGGCAGGGTACCTGCTGGCCCTGCAACTTGCCCAGGCCAAAGGGATCCTCAGCCCAGCCCAGATCCAACCCCACCTGCAAGCTTTGATCGAGCTGCCAGCCAAGATCAGCCTCTTGTTAAAAGACGCCGCCCTCTACGACCACCTGGCGGAACAGTACCACCATGTCACCGACATGCTCTACCTGGGCCGCTGGGTCAATGCCCCCATTGCTCTAGAGGGGGCGCTAAAGATGAAAGAAGTGAGCTACATCCATGCCGAGGGCTACCCAGCAGGGGAGATGAAGCACGGCCCCATTGCTCTCATCGACGAGCGCATGCCAGTGGTGTGCATTGCCACCCGCGATCCTGTCTACGAAAAAATGCTCTCCAACATCGAGCAGGTGCGGGCGCGGGGCGGGCGGGTCATTGCTCTAATTAACCCGGAAGATACCCAGGTGCGGGAGAAAGCCGACCACGTCATCGAGGTGCCCAGCACCACTCCTCTGCTGTCAGCGGTTTTGAACGTCATCCCCTTGCAGTTGTTTGCCTATGCCATGGCCCTCCGCCGGGGAGCCGACGTGGATCAGCCGCGTAACTTGGCCAAGTCGGTTACGGTTGAATGAGCAGCGTTTGGTGAACCTTTCACCTAATCTAGGTTTTGCACAATTCGGGAAAGCTCACTTCTCTCGTCCACACTGATTCGGGTCGGGGATCCGCTGATAATCCGCTCGTAGCCGCGGAAGGAATCGCGAATTTCAATGCCCGAGTTGGAGATGACGTACTCGCGGATGCCCTTGTCGTGCCAAGATCCCCGCATCTTAAAGACGTTGAGGGCCCGCGCCATCTCGCCCCGAATCTCCACGTACTGCAGCAGAATAATTGTGTCGGTAATGGTGGAGATGTGGGACTCAGTGATGGAGTGGGATCCCATGAATTGGTCAGTAGTGTTGGTGAAAAAGCCAGTGATCTCCTCCTGCTTGGCTAGGCTAGTTACACCAATAACAAACTGCCGAAAAGCATCTTGGCTTACGCCCCGCGCCAGCGCCGAGAGGGAGTCAATGGCCATGCGGGAAGGTTTGAAGGCCATCATCTCCGCTTTGATCCGCTGCAGATGGTCTTCCAGACCAGCAGACTCGGGGTAGGCGCAGATGATCTTGAGGAGGCCCTGCCGTTCAAACCCCTCTAGGTCGATGCCCCAGGAAGAGGCATTGCGGGCAAGCTGCGCCCGCGACTCTTCATAGGCAAAGAGAAGGCAGCGCTCCCCATTCAGGCAGCCCCGCTCGAGGAACTTGCTCACTAGCGAAGTCTTGCCAGTTCCCGTGGCGCCGGTGGCCAGGATAATTGAGTCCTTGAAGAAGCCACCGCCACACATTTCGTCCAGCTTCTCAATTCCAGAAGAGATGCGCACATTGGAGGAGCGCTGAGTAAGTTGCATCGCCCCCAAGGGGAAGATGCTGATCCCCTCGTTGGTGATGGTAAAGGGATATTCGCCCTTCATGTGGGTGGTGCCGCGCAGCTTCAAGATCTCGATGGTGCGCCGCCGTTTCTCTCCTTCCAGGATGTTGCGCAGGATTACCACGTTGTCGGAGACAAATTCCTCCACCCCGTAGCGAGCAATTGGGCCGTACTCGTCCGTGCGCTCCGTGGTCATGACGGTGGTGACGTTGGCCTGCTTGAGGCGGGCCGTCAAGCGGAAGAGCTCCCGCCGCACCACGCCGGCAGGGTCGTACTGCTGAAAGATGGCGGTCACCGAGTCGATGGCAACCCGCTTGGCCTTGTATTTGCGAATGGCGTACTGGATGCGTTCGATGAGGCCAGACAAATCGAAGTTGCCGCTGACCTCGTAGCCCTCCGGGTCTGGAGAAGCATCCAAGATAAAGAGCTGACCTTTGTCGATGAGGGCCTGCAGATCCCAGCCAAAGCTGGAGGCGTTGCGGATAATGTCGGCAGGGGTTTCCTCAAAGGTAACGAAGATTCCCGGCTCTTGGTACTTGACGATGCCGTTGTAGATAAATTGCAAGGCAAACAGGGTCTTGCCCGTACCCGAGGTGCCGCTGACCAGGGTGGCGCGCCCCAGGGGCAGGCCGCCGTGGCTGATGTCTTCAAAACCTTCGATGCCCGTTTGCTTCTTGGGGATCCCGCGCAGCTCTGGGCTGCCGTTGCGGCGGCTAAGGATCTCCTCGGCAGCATTCTCCTGCAGGTTTTCCGGCCCAGAAGGTTCCAATGGCTGGCTCATCCTGCTCTCTCCTCTTAATCCTCTTCGTCCGCTTCTTTGCAGAGTAGATCTAGGCCGATGAGCACCTTCTCGCGGTTGGACAAGTCGCCAATGATCTTCCGTACCGGCGGCGGCAAAACTTTGGTCAGGGTTGGTGTCGCCAAGATCTTATCCTCCTCTGCCAGTTGCGGGCTCTTCAAGACATCGATTACCTTCAGGCTGTAGACGCCGCCGAACTCCTTTTCCAGGATCTCTTGCAAGGTGTTGAGGGCGCGCAGAGAACTGGGCGTATTGCCCGCCACATAGAGCTTGAGGACATAGGCTTTGCGACTGGACATGGCTAGGGATCTCTTGGAGCAGGTTTGGGAAGGGAGCGGCGGTACATTTCACTGAGGTGAGCCATCACGTCGATGAGGGTGAGGCGGTAATCCAGCAGGATCTCTTCGCTGCGACCCTCCAGCTTCAGTTGTTTGGCAAAATCCTCCATCAGGTTCATGTGCAGCTCCAAGAGTTGGGCAGCACTGATGTCGGCAAAAAAGGCAAGCGCCACCAGCTCGTCAATGCGGGCATTGACCGTCTCAGGAGATTGGAAATAGTCCAAGACAATGGCCTGGTAAAGATTGCGCAGCCGCCGCATGAGGGCCTGTTGCTCCTCGGGGGGCAGGTGGCGATAAAACAGGGCTGGATCCCGATGGTAGTACACCCCGGCATAGCCCAGCCGCTCCCGCAGCTTTTCTGCCAGCCGCTGCTGTTGCCGGTAACTGTCCTCGGGGTGGGGGAGGGCTGGGGGCAAGCTGCAGATGGGAGAAACCTGGAGAAAGAAGGCAATGGCCCGACTAACAAGCAGCTCCAAGGTGGAAGGGGAAGTCGGGGTCGGGGGGCAAAGCAGCTCTTGGGGGGCGACAAGGCGAACCAGGGTAGCGTTGTGGTAGAAAAATTGCTCTCGCTTCAGCAAAGCTCTGGCCTCTGGAGAAAGGGGAGGCGCGGCGGAGAGGCTGGCAGCCTTTTCTGGTTGGAGCTCTGCCGCCTCTGCAACCATAGCCACCACGGCTGGCAACAGCAGCCCCTGCTTGCAGAGCTGTTGGCCTAGCGCCTCCAGCGTGGGTAGCCGCTCCAGGGCTACCAAGAGCACCAGGCAGTCTGGATGGCTTTCTTCCTGTTGCAGGGCTTCCAGGAGAGTCTGGGGATCCTGGAAAACCTCAGTTACAAAACGGTCTGGCGGCAGCAAAACCTCTAGCGCCAGCTGCTTTCCTCCAGCCGGCTCCCAGGCGAGCAAAAAGCAAACGTGCAGCGGATAGGCGCTGGTCTCCAACAGGATATAACGATAAGAACTGTCTCTAATCTTAAATCTTCCTAAACTGCCTGGAATCTGCCTCGCGCTCAAGAAGCCTACACTGGGGGTGCCCCATGCTGCCTTTGATTATCGACTGTGACCCTGGCCAAGACGACGCTGTAGCCCTGCTGCTGGCGCTGGCCTCGCCTGAGCTAGAGGTGCTGGGCATTACCACGGTAGCCGGCAACGTCTCTTTGGAGAAGACTAGCCGCAACGCCCGGCAGATCTGCGAGTTGGCCGGCCGCCCGCAGGTGGGAGTTTATGCCGGCTGTCCCCGCCCGCTGTTGCGCCCCTTGGAAACCGCGGAGGAGGTGCACGGCAAAAGCGGGATCGACGGGGCCAATTTGCCGGAGCCGCAGATGCCGCTGGGATCCCAGCACGCGGTGCAGTTTCTCATTGAGACCCTTAGGGGGGCGCAGCAGCCCGTAACCTTGGCGTTGTTGGGCCCGATGACCAACCTGGCGGTGGCCCTAGTGCAGCAGCCCCAGATTGTGGAGCGCATCGGGCGGCTGGTGTTTATGGGAGGATCCGCTTTTGAGGGCAATGTCACGCCGGCTGCCGAGTTCAACATCCTCACTGATCCCCACGCCGCCCAGATTGTCCTCAGTGCCGGGATCCCCGAAGTCGTCATGCTCGGCCTAAATGTTACCGGACAAGTCCTCAGCACCCCAGAGCGGATCGAGCGCATCCGCGCCCTGGGCACTCGCGTTGGGCAAACGGTGGCCGACATGCTTACCTTCTACGGCAAGTTTGATGTCCGGCGCTACGGCCTACCGGGAGGGCCCTTGCACGATCCCTGTGTCATTGCTTACCTCCTGCAGCCGCAGTTGTTTGAGCTCAAACCCTGCTATGTAGAGGTGGATACCGTCAGCCCGCTCAACCTGGGCCGGACGGTGGTGGATCGCTGGGGCCTCAGCGGCCGCCCGGCCAACGTGCAGGTGGCTTTTGGGGTGGATGCAGAAGGGTTCTACCGCCTGCTCACTGAGCGCTTGGGCCGCTATCGCTAGCTAAAGAGGAAAACAATGAGCCAGACCCCCCCAGCTCCCCTTGGCAAACCGGCGTGGCTAAACCTGCCCACGGCTTTTACCCTGCTGCGCCTAGTAGGGATCCCCTTCATCCTGGGGGGACTGAGCCTGAGATCCCCAGAGGGGGAAAGACTGGCCCTCTGGGCGTTTCTAGGGGCAGCGGCAACCGATTGGCTGGATGGCTACCTGGCCCGCCGCTACGGGCTGGTCACCGACCTCGGCAAGGTTTTGGATCCCTTGGTGGATAAGCTGCTGGTGCTGGCGCCGCTGCTGGGCCTGGTGGAGCTGGGGCGGATCCCGGCCTGGGGGGCTTTCCTGTTGGTGGGGCGAGAGCTAGCCATCGCTGGCTGGCGGGCCAACCAAAGTCAGGTTCACAGCGCCAATTTCTGGGGCAAAGCCAAGACGGTGATTCAAATCCTGGCCATTGCCCTGCTAATCCTCAATTGGCCGGGTGGGATCCCCTGTTTTTGGGTGGCGGTGGCCCTTACCCTGATTTCGGGGCTAATCTACTTGCGCAGCAACCATGCCGCCGCAACCTCTTCCCCCGCAAAGGACTCCCTGGCCTGACAACCTTCCCGAGCAGCGCATCCTCGGCCTCGACCCCGGCTTGGGGACGGTGGGCTTTGGCTGCATTCTGGCCAGATCCGATGGTCTCCAGTCTCTGGACTATGGCATCATCAGCACGCCCGGGGAGCAGCCCATCCACGAACGGCTGCAGATTCTCTACGAGGATTTGAGGGAGCTCCTGCGGCAGCTGCAGCCTCACCAGGTGGCCCTAGAAAAGCTCTTTTTCTACAAGATGAGCAACACCATCCCCATTGCCCAGGCGCGGGGGGTGATTTTGCTCGTCTTGGCCCAGCATCAGCTAGTGCCGGTGGAGTTTACCCCCGCCCAGGTGAAGCAAAGCCTAACAGGCTATGGCCGCGCCGACAAACAGGCCGTACAGGCTGCCGTGGCCCGCGAGCTCAACCTGCCCTGCTTACCCCGTCCCGACGACGCTGCCGATGCCCTAGCCCTTGCCATCACCCTCTGGCACCACCGCTTTGCCTAGGGCTTTTTCGGGATCGCTAAACTAGACTCAGGAGCGCAAAATACAAAAGCCTTATGCCTTCCTCTTCTGTGGATGTTTGCGAGCTGCCCCTATTTCCCTTGCCAGAGGTGGTGTTGTTTCCAGGCCGTCCCCTGCCGCTGCACATTTTTGAGTACCGCTATCGCATGATGCTCAACACCATCCTGGAGACGGACCGGCGCTTTGGGGTGCTGATGTTCGATCCCCAAAAGGGATCCCCTGTCCAAGTGGGCTGCTGTGCAGAGGTGGTGCAGGTGCAAAGGCTGCCGGACGACCGCATGGATATTATGACCGTGGGACGGCAGCGCTTCCGCGTGCTGGACTACGTGCGGGAAAAGCCTTTCCGGATTGGGCTGGTGGAGTGGATTGAGGACGAGCCCCCCCAGGGCGATCTTCAAGACTTGGTCGCTCAGGTTTCTACTCTGCTCCAAGAGGTGGTGCGCCTCTCCAGCAAGCTGATGGAACGGGAGGCGGCACTGCCAGACTCGTTGCCCACCGACCCTGTAGAGCTATCCTACTGGGTTGCTAGCCACTTCCATGGAGCCCCTCGCGATCAGCAGGCGCTATTGGAAATGGTCAGCACTGAAGCTCGGCTGCGGCGGGAAGCCGAGATCCTCGAGTCCGCCTGCAAGCACTTGGCTGCCCGCACTGCCCTCAAGGATCTCTTTTCCAAGAGTTCTTGAAGTTGCCCAAAAAGCAGAGCAGGTCAATGTCAACGGGCTTGCAAGTGCGCTGGTGTCACGATATCCGCCAGATCCCTGCCTCTAGTTGGCACGCTCTGCAAACGGAGCGCACCTCTCCCTTTTTGGAATACGAGTGGCTATACAGCTTAGAGGCTTCCGGCTGTGCCGGCCGCAACACGGGTTGGCTGCCTTGTCACCTGCTTGTGGAGGCGGGGGGACAGCTGATTGCGGCGGCTCCCTTGTATTTGAAAAGCCACAGCCAGGGAGAATTTGTCTTCGACCAGGAGTGGGCTGCTGTGGCCGCCCGACTGGGGGAACGCTACTACCCTAAGCTCATCGGCATGGCTCCCTTTACGCCGGCCACCGGCTATCGCCCTCTTGTCCACCCCGACTACTCAGAGGCAGAGGTGTGGCCCTTGATGTTGGCCGCCATCGATCGCTTCTGCCAAGAGAACGATATTTCCGTGTTCAGTCTGCTCTATGTGGATTTGGAGTGGCGATCCCAGCTAGAAGCCGACGGATTCACCCCCCGAATTACCCACAACTACCAGTGGCACAATCCTGGCTACCGCTCTTACGAAGACTTTTTGAGCCAGTTCAACGCCAACCAGCGGCGCAATATCAAGCGAGAGCGGGCCGCCATGGAAAAAAGCGGCATAGAACTCAAGGTCTACACCGGTGAGGAAATCACGCCGCGTCTACTTTCTCTCATGTACGACTTCTACAGCAACACCTGCGCTCAGTTTTGGAACTGGAGCAAATACCTTAACCGCCGCTTTTTTGAATCCCTCTATCCCAACTACCGGCAGCGACTGGTGCTAGTAGCCGGAGAGCGAGATTCAGAAGTGATAGGAATGTCTTTTTGTGTCCGCAAAGGGGATCGCCTCTTTGGGCGCTACTGGGGCTGCCGGGAAGAGGTGAAGTTCTTGCACTTTAACGTGTGCTACTACGAGCCCATTGCCCTGGCCATCCGGGAGGGAATCCGCAACTTCGATCCTGGGGCAGGGGGATCCCATAAGATCCGACGGGGATTCCCAGCCACGCCAGTGTATAGCTACCACCGCTTCTATCGTCCACGGCTAGGGCAGGTTTTGGTGCCCTATTTAAACCGCGTCAATCCCCTCGTGTTGGCCGAGCTGGAGAGAGTCAATCAGAACGAGGTCCCCTTTCGAGAAGACATTCTGCCTTCTTTGTCTACCCTCACTCGAGGCTAAACAACTACCACTGGATGAGCTTTCTCTGGACTGCTGCCATGCACATGGCAACGCGAGCATTGATCTCATCTTCCGACCCAAAGATATCAAGCTTTTCTTTGAGTCTTTGAATACAGTTTTGTACGGTCTTTTTGCTCGTGTGGATGCGGTCAGCAATGGCCTGGTCAGTAAGGGCCTCCTTGCAGAGTAAGTTTAAGACTTCAATTTCCCGCTCCGTCAACTTCGTTAGGCCGCGCAACTCTCGCGGCATGCGCAATTCCCCGTTGAGAGCACTTTTGGCCCCTTCCAGGAAGACGCTGCGCCGCTCCATTTTGTTGACGGCGGCAAATCCGCCCTGGTGCTTGCTGATTAGGCCCACCAGGGGAGTTAGCAGCAGGGGCTCGCTGGAATAAACCATCACGTTTAGGGTGGGGTAGTTCTCAAAAATATGGCGCAACAACTCTAGGCCCGGCTCGGCAGACTGCTCGCCAGTGGTTTGACCGTAGAGCAGGTCGGCCACCACCAAGTCTGGCTGCTCCCGCTGCAACCGCCGGATGGCGTCCATCGGATTGGAAACAGCAATGCACTGGGCATCGGCTGCAATCCGCTGTAGCCACTCGCAATTGTTTTGGGCGACCTCGGGATGATCCTCGACCACCAAAAACTTAAGCGGGGCAGTTCGGCTCTCAACCTCAGACATCAATCCTCTCCTCAAATCCACTGTCAGCTGTGAGGGACAGCAAGCACACCCCTGCCGTCTAGGGATCCTACCAGCCAGCTACCCTAGTGTAGCCTCAAGCTGGGTCGGGGAAGACATATCGAGCTAGGCTAGAGGGCGATGTCAACCGGATTCTAACCGTGGTACCCCTCCAAGATCGCAACCCCACTACCCGCCCGGCCTATGTTACCTATGCCCTGGTCCTCATCAACATCCTGGTTTTTGTGTATGAGCTTACCCTATCCCCGCAAGAACTGGTGGCCTTTTTCCGAGAGTGGGCAGTGGTGCCAGCGGAACTAACGGCCAGCTTCCGAGGCGAGATCACCTCTTCGCTGCGCCCCGAATGGGTAACTCTATTCACCTCACAATTTTTGCATGGGGGCTTCCTGCATCTTGGCGGCAACATGCTCTTTTTGTGGGTCTTCGGCAACAACGTCGAGGATCGCCTGGGCCATGTGCGCTACCTCATTTTTTACCTAACTTGTGGAGCCTTGGCCGCCCTAACTCAGTGGTTTTTCGATATGGAGTCCGCCATCCCTTCGCTGGGGGCAAGTGGGGCTATTGCGGGGGTGTTGGGAGCCTACATCCTGCGGTTTCCCCAGGCTGAGATCCTGACTTTGGTGCCCCTGGGCCTTTTTACCACAACCGTCTATGTTCCTGCCTGGGTGTTTTTGGGCTTTTGGTTTGTGCAACAGGCATTTTATGGCATTGCTAGCCTGCAGACTCCTATCAATATTGGCATGGAGGGGGGAGGGATCGCCTACTGGGCCCATGCCGGAGGTTTTGTGTTTGGTCTCATCTTGGGGCCCTTGATGGGGCTGTTTGCTGGCAAAAGCCCCTATGACCGCCAGCAGCAGCACTACCCAGACTTAGATCTGTAGCTCTGACTGTCAGATTCCAAAGGCAACTTGCGAGGAAAAAAGCATGGTCAGTCTACCTGCCAAGTCTTTAACTCTGGAGGAGTTTCTACACCAGCCGGAAACTGAGCCTCCTAGCGAGTTCATGGAAGGAGAAATTACCCAAAAACCGATACCACAAGCAAAACATAGACGTCTCCAACTAAAACTGGGCAGCTTCATCAACGAGCTGTTGGAGCCTCCTCAACTAGGGATGGCCTTTCCAGAGCTACGCTGCACCTTCGCCGGATATGCAATTGTGCCCGACATTTCTGTGATCGTCTGGGAGCGGATTCCTGTGGATGAAGACGGCACTATTCAAAACCTCATACCTTTCTGCCCTGATTGGGTGATCGAGATCCTCTCTCCCGATCAAAACCAAGTGAAGCTGGTCAAAAAAATCTTGATCGGCTTGGCCCACGGCTGCCAAATGGGGTGGATCGTAGCTCCCGAAGAAAGGGTTGTTTTTGTCTACCCTGCCGGGCAACAGCCGACAGTGCATGAGGATCCCCAAGAGGTTATCCCCGTTCCCGCCTTTGCCCAAGGGATCCAACTGAGCATCGAGACATTGTTTGGCTGGCTGCGGGTTTAAGCCGGCAAAAGGCAGCTACCTCCTTCAACGGCTGTTGGAGAGAGCAGGAGCTTGGGCAACTGTCCCACTGGCCTGGGGCAGTTCCTGCCGCAGCAGGGCCACCAAGGCATTCGTGGACTGGTCGTAGAGGCTAGTTACCAGCTTGGGGTAAAGCCCAATGCCGATGACAGGGATGAGCAGACAGGCGATGATGAACACCTCCCGCGGCTCGGCATCCACCAATTCTTCGTGTTCGGTGAGCTCTTTGTTTTCCGGGCCAAAGAAGATCTGGCGCAGCATCGACAGCAGGTAGATGGGAGTCAGGATCACTCCAACGGCGGCTAGGAAAACCACCACCAGCCGGAAGGGAAGGGAGTAGGCATCGCTGGTAGCCATGCCGACAAAGACCATCAGCTCAGCCACAAAGCCGCTCATGCCGGGCAGCGCCAGAGAGGCCAACGAGCAGGCGGTGAACATCGAGAAAATCTTGGGCATCTTTAAGCCAACGCCGCCCATTTCTTCCAGCTCCAGGGTATGAGTGCGGTCGTAGGTGGCCCCCACCAAGAAGAAGAGGCTGGCCCCAATGAGCCCGTGGGAGATCATCTGCAGCATGGCGCCACTCATGCCGATCTCCGTTAGGGATCCGATGCCGATGAGGACGAAGCCCATGTGGCTGATGGAGGAGTAAGCGATCTTCCGCTTCAAGTTGCGCTGGGCAAAGGAAGTGAGGGCAGCAAAGATGATGTTCACCACCCCCAGCACGATCAAGACGGGTGCAAAGTAAAGGTGGGCATCCGGCAGCATGCCCGCGTTCATGCGCATCAGGGCATAGCCCCCCATCTTGAGCAGGATCCCGGCCAGCAACATGTGAACGGGTGCCGTGGCTTCGCCGTGGGCATCGGGCAGCCAGGTGTGCAAGGGGAAAATGGGCAACTTCACCCCATAGGCAATGAGGAAAGCTCCGTAGAGCAGCAACTGGAAGTTCAGTGGATAGCTTTTGCTAGCCAAATCCGTCATGTCAAAGCTGACGGGATCCCCGTAGAAGGCCATAGCCAAGCCCGCCACCAGGATAAACAAGGAGCTGAGGGCGGTGTAGAGAATGAACTTGGTAGCCGCATAGAGGCGGTTAGGTCCCCCCCAGATGGAGAGGAGCAAATACACCGGGATCAGCTCCAGCTCCCACATCAGGAAAAACAGCAGCATGTCCTGCACGGCGAACACCCCAATCTGGCCGCCGTACATAGCCAACATGAGAAAGTAAAACAAGCGCGGCTTAAGGGTAACCGGCCAAGCGGCCAAGATGGCGAGGGTGGTTACAAAGGCCGTGAGCAGGATCAGCGGCATGGAAAGGCCATCGGCCCCAACTGACCAGCTCAAGCCCACCTGGGGCACCCAGGTGTAGCGCTCCAGCAGTTGCAAGCCCGTCTGGCTGGGGTCGTAGCCCACATAGAATCCAGCCAGCAGGATGAGCAGGTCAGTGACCGCAACAAACAGGGCAAACCAGCGGATCCGCTCCGCCAACTTTTGGGCATAGGCCCGGGTGGTGGGATCCCCCGCCGGCGCCGGGATCACCGGAATGAAGAGGGCGGCCACCACCGGATAGACAATGACTGTGGTCAGCCAGGGAAACTCGTGCAAGCTGGGCAGCGCCATGAAGATAACCTCGTTACGCTAAGTTCGTGCCACACCCTTCCAGGAAGATTGCTGTCGGCTACAGCCAACAGCCCTTCATAAGTATCTCTGCTCAGTAAACCTCCAGGACTATCTTACTCAAGGCTCCTTCGCTCTTCGTCGCCGGGGATGCTCCAACCGGTGCCCCTCCCAAGCCTCACTGCCTGATCCCTGGTTAGCCAACCCTGCACAACTGCGCCTGGACAAGGCCACTGCTGTTGGATAACAATAGGCAGAAACAGTACTTAACAACCAAGCCAAGTCTGCCTCAGGGGTGGCTCCGGGCGAAGCTTCAAGGTATGGCACTGCATGCGGAGTTGCACCGCCACCTAGGCGGTTCGGTTGTTCCCAGGATTTTGTGGCGCTACCTGCATCGCCACGGGTCTCCCCTGGCAGAACGCTTTCCCGACTACGCTGAGTTTGAGGAGTTCTACACCCGCCCCCGCAACACCCTGGAAGAGTACCTAGAGCTGCACACCCTGGTGGAGCAGGTGCAAACTCTAGAGAGCTTACCCTATTTCGTCTACCGCCTGATCCGGGGGGCCTATGTCTTTGAAGACCTGGCCTATCTGGAAATTCGCTACACCCCCTACCTACGCACGGATCCTAGGCTGGACGAGGCCGATCGCCTCAAGCAGATGCGGCAAGTCATTGAGATAGTGGGGCAGGCCTGCCAGCAGCGAGAATATCCCATCATCACTACCCAGATCGTGTGTTTGCACTCCCGCCTGCCCAGCCACATCAACCGCGCCATGGTCGAGGCGGCTGCTGAGTCGGAGTATGTCAGTGGCATTGACCTGGCCGGGGGAGATAAGGCCTACGGCGAGCGGATGGACGAGTGGATTGAGCTCTTCAAGTACGCCCTGGCCCGTGGCCTCAAAACTACTGCCCACCTCTATGAGACGCTGGATGGCTGTTATCCAGAGCTGTTGCCCTATGTCTTGCGGATTGGTCATGGCATTCAGATCCCTCTCCACTACCCAGAGCTGCTGCCAGAGCTGGCGCGGCGGGGCCAATGCCTGGAGGTCTGTCCTACCACTTACCTGAAGACAGGTACGCTGCCCAGCTTGGAGCCCCTTAAACTGGTCTTTGACCGCTGCTTTGAGGCAGGGGTGGATATCGCCATCTGCACCGACAACGCCGGCTTGCACAATGTGCGTCTGCCGTTTGAGTACGAGAACCTACTGACCCACGACATCATCGATTTCGATCAGCTTAAACGTTGCCAGGAGGCGGCTTTTCGCCACGCTTTTGCCTGGCCTTACAAAGAATACCCAGCTCTGCTGTTGTCGGAGCTCCAGCGGTCGGCATCGGCTTCCTTAGTGGCTTTGTAGAACCTAGGTAGCCTGTAAGCTAAGGTTTGACGCCGCCGTTAGGTAAGGGTTTGCCCATGCGGGAACAATCGGATCTCTTGACCCGTAGCCTCATCGCCCTGATCCGAGGCTACCAGGTGGCCATTTCTCCTCTGCTACCGCCTGCCTGCCGCTACTACCCCACTTGCTCCCAATACATGCTGGAAGCGGTGCGGCGCTATGGGGCCATCCGAGGGGGTTGGCTAGGGATCCGCCGCCTCTGCCGCTGCCATCCTTGGCACCCAGGGGGCTACGATCCAGTGCCTGACTTGCCGGGATCTGCAGCCGACGAAAACTGTCGCCCCAGCCGCAACTGAACGCTTCAGTTGCTGTTATCGGTAGCAGGCTACCGCCTCGATTTCCACCAAAGCATTGAGGGGCAGACAGGCCACCTGGATACAGGAGCGGGCTGGTGCGGGCTCGGTGGCGAAGAACTCTCGATAAACCTCGTTCATGGCGGCAAAGTCTTTCATATCCGCCAAAAAAACCGTGGTTTTTACCACATTGGCTAGGCACGTTCCCCCCGCTTCCAGCACCGCCTTTAGGTTTAGCAGCGCCTGCCGAGTTTGCGAGGCAACATCTTCTCCCACCAACCTGCCGGTTTTGGGATCCAAGCCCAACTGGCCAGCAGTAAACAGGAAAGGCCCGGAAGCGACAACGCCCTGGCTGTAAGGACCTACAGGGGCAGGAGCAGCCTCGGTTCGCACCTCCCGGGGACCTGCCCCGGCTTGAGGCTTAGAACTGACCGGCTTCCTCTGCTCCATGGGGATTGGCGGAACTCTGCAGCTAACCTACCACAGCTGGATCCCCGGCAATGGCAAGATCTACTCGTCGGCCAAAAGAAGCAGCTATGCCCTTAATCAAGTTGCAAACGCCGCTGCAGCCTGAACCTGCCGCTGTGGAGGAGCTGCTCAAGTCGCTCTCTGCCGCTCTGGCCAAACAGGTGAGCAAGCCGGAAGCCTACGTGATGACCGCCTTTGAAGGAGGGATCCCGATGACCTTTGGCGGCAGTGCGGATCCCTGCTGCTACGTGGAAATCAAAAGCGTGGGTCAATTTTCCGCCGAGCAAACCCGGGCCATGAGTGAGTTTTTTTGCAGCGCCATCGAGGCAGCTTTGGGGATCCCGAAGAAGAGGATTTTCATCGAGTTCACCGAGGCCAAGGGCTACCTCTGGGGATGGAATGGCACAACCTTTGGATGAAATGCCGCCCAAGAAAACTGAAACGAGGAACGGCTGCCGTTGGCAAGAACCTAACCAACAAGCTGGCAGAGGGTTTTCTGTCTTTCTCGATCCTGGTCCTCTAGCTCTTGGATGGCCTGTTGGTACACCTGGGCAGGGGTGGATCCCTGGCTGACCTGCTGCAGCCAGCGCTGGGCCTCGTTGCCCCGCTGGAGCAGAGTTTGAAGGGGAGCCAAGAAGCAGCCCAGGCCCTGGGGTTGGCCAATGCGCCAGGCTTCGGCCAGCAGCTCTTCAATCCACTCCTGGGCTGAGCGTTCGCGGCCGGTGCGCCAATCGATCAGCCGAGCTTGCAGGGACTCGCGGGCGGCAGCTTGCTCGTTAGCCTCGCAAAGGCTCTCCAGCTCCGCTGGGGTAAAGGGCCCCTGCAAGGGATCCAGAACCTCCGGCTGGGATAGCAATTGCCAGAGGCGGGCCTCCACCAAGGCAGCAATGGCCAGGACCATCACTGGGTCCGCCACCAGGTCGCAGATGCGCAGCTCCACCCGGTTGAGATGGTAGGGCCGCTCTGGACCATTAGGCCGCACAGAAGCCCAGAGGTGGCGTACATTCTGCATCGTGCCCAGGGCCAGTTGCTCCTGCATCCAGGCGATGTAATGGGCGTGATCCCGGAAGAAGGGCACCTGAGCTGGCGTTTTGGGAAACACCTGCCAACGGCTGGAATGATAGCCCGTTACTTGGCCGTCCAGGAAAGGGGAAGAAGCGCTTAGGGCCAAGTAAAGAGGGGCTTCCGCCCGCAGCAGACGGCAGGCGAGGAAAATGGCCTCGCTATCCGGCAGGCCAACATTGATGTGGATGCTGGCAGTTACCACCCGCGTGCCATAGGTGCGCTCGATGTAGTCGTGGTAGGGGTTGCCCGGATCCGAGCGCTCAAAGTGGTCGCTGCCGCCCAAAGCCAGGGTGCTCCCCGGCAAGAGGGTGTAAGGGCCCAGGCGGCGCAAAAACTGCCGCAGTTGCAGGCGGGGCCGAAGGAGGGCACAGAGCAGATCTTCGTAGCGGCGAAGGGGTGGGGTGATGTACTCTACGTTGCGCCGATCCGGTTCTCGCATAAACCCCGGCAAGGCCCGGCAGATGCGATCCGACAGCCCCACCACTTCCCCGGCGGCGGTGCCGGTGTACATTTCTACCTCAAAGCCCTTGGTCAACAGCACAGGCCAGCCTCCAGCCGCAGCCTCCTCTGCCCATTTTCCCAGGGTTTCGCAGGTACTACAATGTCGGCAAGGCTTGAAGGCAAGAGCAAGGCCAGATGCGGGATCCCATCTATATCCTGGGGGCAGGGCCGGCGGGCATGGCGGCTGCCTATCGCTTGACCCAGCTAGGCTTCCCCGTGGTGGTAGTGGAACGAGAAGAGGGAGTCGGGGGCTTGGCCAAAAGCATTCGCTACCAGGGGTTCATTCTCGACTATGGCCCGCACCGGTTTTTTACCAAGATCCCAGCGGTGCTGGAGTTGTGGAACCAGGTTTTGGGATCCGAACAAGTAACTGTCCGGCGGCTTACCCGCATCTACTACCGCAAGCAATATTTTCAGTACCCCATTCAAGCTTGGGAAGTCCTGCGCAAAGTGGGGTGGTGGGAAAGCCTGCGCATTGTCCTTTCCTATCTTTGGGCACAACTCATTCCGCGGCCAGCTCCCAGCAACTTTGCCGATTGGGTCAAGGGCAAGTTTGGCACCCAGCTCTATAGCCACAGGCTCTGGCAGGTAACTTCGACAATGATTACCAAGAATAGATTGAAGCAACTCAGTCAGCTGTTGCAGCCAAGTTGGCAACATCTTGCCCCTTTCTTATGGCAAATCTTGCTGCCCAGTTTGGCCCTGACGGTGCTGCAGATCTTCATGATCTCGCTCTGGAGTAAGGAAAGCGATTATGTTTCCATCTTCAAGGGCCTAACTCAGTGGGATAGCCATTGGTATCTCAGCATTGTGCGGCGGGGGTACCAGTTTGTGGGTTTCGACAAGATTGCCTATGAGCAGAGCAACGTGGCTTTTTTCCCCGGCTATCCCCTGGCGGTGGCCGGAATCAGCCGCCTTTTGAGAGTTGACCCTGAACTGGGGCTTTACCTAACTGCTCAGCTCTTTTGCTGGCTGATGTGGATTTACCTTTTCCTGTTTTACCGCCGCTGGCAAATTCCCCTGGTCTGGCAAATCTTGGCAAGTTTGCTCATCCTGGCCTATCCCACTAGCTTTTATCTGTGTGTGGGCTACAGCGAATCTTTGTTTGTAGCCAGCTTGTTGGGTTTTCTCTACTGGTCAATTCGCTGGGAGCGTCCTCTGCTGATGCTGCTAGCCGGGGTTCACGGCTTGGTGATGAGTGCCACTCGCATTGTTGGCTTGCCCGTAGCCTTGATTCCGCTTCTCAATCTCTGGTCAGGATCCCGACGTTGGCTTTGGAACCTGGCTACAGTGAGCCTAGCTTTGCTGGGGGGCCTAGGCTTTTTTCTCTACTGTCAGCTTTTCTTTGGAAGCTGGGATCTCTACATGAAAATGCAGCCTTACTTTGGTTCCAGCTTTGTTAATTACCTAGCCATTGTTCAAGCGCACACCTACACTCCCCTTTTTTCTATTGACCACTGGCAATCCCTGTTTTCCCCTTCTAGGGCTTTGGGAGACCAGATATGGGCAATTTCTCTCAGTCAACTGTTTGTTCCCCTCACCCTGGGATCCCTACTGGTGACTGGTTTGATAGATGGGATCAGCGCTACAGCTGGTAAAAGTCAGTGCTGGCAGGAGAGGCTGGGGTTTCATTTGGCCGCTTGGTCGATGTTTTATATTGCCCTAGCAGGGGGGAGTGCGGTGGGTCAGCGAAGCATGAGCCGCTACTGCTTGCCGGTTCACATCGTGCAGGTATTGGCGTTGGTGCATTGGGCTAAGTACACCGATTTTAGCTTCATCCCCGAACGGATCCGGCCCTATCTTGGCAATACCCTAAAGCTGGGGTATGTGCTTTTGGCTTTCATCTTTTTCGCCCTCAACCAAATCCTCACTTGGCGCTATGCCCACCATCTCTGGGTAGCTTGAATCAACCTGGCTAGGGATTAAGATGTGAGGGATCCCGACTTCTCACCAACTGAGAGCTGTGGCGTTTTCTTCTCTCCGCAAGTGGCCTCGGCGGAAATCGTCCCTGCGGGTGGCTCAGCCCATCGAGCCCACCAAGATCTACCCCTGCCCGTGTTACCAGCAAGGCCAGCTACGCCTGATCACCCTAACTGAGGCCTTCGGGTGCAGCCGTTGCCAGCACATCTTCGCCATTACCCCCGACCGCCTGCACATTGAGCAGTTGGCTGTTTCCTATCCCTACCGCAAGATCTGGTTCTGGAACGGCCAGCAATGGGTGCTGCGGCGGGAAAATACCCTCCAGGGATCCATGCTCTTGGGCTTGACCCTTAGCTTGGGGGTTGTTTTGGCCGTAGGGTTTTTTGGCGCGGTGCTCTTCCCCAGTCAAACGCAGTTGCTCAGTTGGTTCCTGATTCTTTGCCTGTTGCTAACGCTGTTGATGGTGACGGCAATCCTGCTGCTGCGGCGGCCTTGAGATGCTTGGGATCGTGGCCAGCCCCTGCGCCTCCGGGATCCTCAGTTTCAGCCCTTGGGGATCTAGCCATTTCTCAGGTCTGTCGCCGGTCGGCTAGGTAGGAGGGAAGCAGGTGACCGATTTTGGTTCAGCCTTCGAAAGGGACCATCCAGCCCGCTCGAGACCCCACAGCCGATCCTCAAGAGGACTTGCTGCTGTTGCTGCTGCAGCAAACCCGCTACGTGGCCGCCCCGGCTGGGTGGAGTTCCTGTTGCAGGCTAGCCAAGTGCCGATCCTAGCTACCCACCTGGGCTACACAGCTTCCTGACCTTTGGCGAAGTCGGCTTTGCTGGATCCTTTGGCTCGCTATGGCCCAGAAGGGATCTCTACCCTTGGGCTGCCAATCCACGCCGACTGGGCCGCTAGCCACCTGCCAGCTCTGGTCGAGGCTTCCCATGTCCAGGCCGCCGCTCCTATCCTGGAGGAGTTTCCGCAGCTCCAGCCGCTGGGGGAAAGGCGTCGCCATCTGCGCCTCCAGCTGTGGCGGATTTGACAGAGGCCATCGCCTCGCAGCTACCATCAGTCGGAAACAGCCAATCGGCGGCCCAGCGCTTTCTGGAGGAAGTGGATGCGGCTCTCATTCTGGAAGCCCTGAGCCCGGTGAAAGGAGTGACCCAGGGCGACCTGTAGTCCCGCCAACCCCCTTCTCCAAAGCTGGCCAGATCAGGCGAGACTGAAGATAGGGATCCACTCCCAGCTTGTCATCCTACAGAGCCCAAGCGACTAGGGGGGGAACTCCTTTGGGGATTGATCTACGCAGCTACGTGTTCTTGGATCGGCTCCAGCCCCAGTACGCCGCCTACTTGGGCACGGTGGCCCAGGGCTTCTTGCCCCTGCCAGGGGACACTTCCCTCTGGGTCGAAATCTCCCCCGGCATCGAGATCAACCGCGTCATGGACATTGCCCTCAAAGCCACCTCGGTAAGGCCAGGGTTGCAGGTGGTGGAGCGCCTCTACGGCCTTTTGGAGGTTCACTCCAGTAACCAGGGGGATACCCGCACGGCTGGGCAGGCCATCCTAGCGGCTTTGGGGGTAAGCGAAAAGGAGCGCCTAAGGCCGCGCATCATCTCCAGCCAAATTATCCGCAACATCGATCCCCACCAGACTCAGCTAATCAACCGTTTCCGCCGCGGCCAGATGCTCCTAGCGGGCCAAACCCTCTACATCCTGGAGGTGCAGCCGGCAGGCTATGCTCCCCTGGCCGCCAACGAGGCAGAAAAATCGGCCCGGATCAACATCCTCGAGGTAATGCCCTTTGGCAGCTTTGGCCGCGTGTACTTGGGCGGAGAAGAGCAGGACATTCTGGCCGCCTGTCGGGCCGCTGAGGAAAGCCTGGCGGCAATTTCTGGCCGGGACCCCTTGCTGTTGCCTGAGGAGGTATAGAATGACAGGACCGCATCCCAAGCCTTCACCCAAAGCCAGGCCGCCTCTGTCACCCAGTCGGGATCCCACCCTGGAGCGGGCAAGGTTGCTTGCCGAAGTGGCCGCTCCCTACCGCAGCTTGCGCCGCTTTATCTACCTGGCGGTGGGATTCTCGGCCACAGTTGGTGCGTTGGTGTTTTTCTTTCAGGCCTTGGCAGGGCGGGATCTAGAGACCACCTTGCCCAGCTTGGTCCTGCAGTTAGGGATCCTGGCTGGCGCCATCGGCCTAGAGAGGCTAGAAAACCGTTCCCACCAGAAGGTGATCAGACAGGTAAAGCAACGCTTAGGCATCCAGCAGCCCCCACCACCTGGAGAGGGCTAGTTGCCCGTCTGCCAGTTCCTTAGTCATCTTCATCCTCATGAGCCCTGGGCAAGTAGCGGCGCTGAACTTGGCGGTCGGGATCCACCTCTGCCCACTTTTGAACAATTTGGACACCCAGAAAGGTGAGAAAGGCCCCCAAAGCCACAAAGGTGAGAGGTGGGATCGCCAGGATCGCCACCGCCACCAGCACGTAGATGGCCACCTTGGGCAGAGAGGGATCCACCCTCCAACCGCGGCGGTACACCCAGTTGGTGAGCTGCTGATCCCAGCGGCGCAGGCGAGGGACGTTCTCTGTGTAGATCTCAGCCAAAATGGGTCCAAGACGGCGCAGCTGGCCTTGGGCTTGCTGTTTCCAATCCCGCGGCGAGTGTCTCATCGGGAGGATCCCTTGCCCTATCCTTCCTCAGGTCATCCTAGCCCAACCCCACCAGCAGTCCGCGGGGAAGACGGGGGATGTAAACATTTGCATCGGAGATTGGGGTGGCTGGACAGGGCTACAGTACACTGGGGGCACCTGCGCAGCGGTTTGGCTGCCGCGCTCTTCGGTAAATTGAACTGCTCGACTGGAGAACACCAATGGCTCACACGGTCAAGATCTACGACACCTGCATCGGCTGTACTCAGTGCGTGCGGGCTTGCCCCACCGATGTGTTGGAAATGGTGCCCTGGAAGGGGAACAACAAAGCCGGCATGATCGCCGCAGCCCCCCGCACCGAAGACTGTGTTGGCTGCAAACGCTGTGAAACCGCTTGCCCCACCGATTTCCTGAGCATCCGCGTCTATCTGGGCCCCGAAACCACCCGCAGCATGGGCCTGGCTTACTAAGCAGGTTGGGTTGCAGTTTTCACTGGAGATTGCCTGCTCGCTCAAGCCCCTCCCACCATAGGAAAACAGCACCTTTGAACCTCAGTCTCTCCTCGACAGGAAAAAAAGTTGGGCGAGCCGTTGCTGTAGCCAATTGGTTTATTCGGAGAGGAGGGATCCCTCCTCTTCCTTTCTTCAAGGGTCGAGATAGAGTCGGTGTTGGCGAATGTAGTGCTCCACGGCGGGGGGTACCAAGTAGCGGATGGATCCCCCTTTTTGGATCTGCTGGCGCAGGTAGGTGGAAGAAAGGGTTAGGGTAGGGGCTTCCAGGATTTCCGCCTGGATGGGTAGCTTCTCAGCCACCGCCCGCAGCACCTGGGCAGCGTCGCCAGCATCAAGGCGAGGGGCAACAATCCACTGACAGAGGCGGGCCAGCTCCTCTGCCTGGTACCACTGGGGCAGATCCCGCAGGGCATCCACGCCGATAATCCAGTACCACTGGGTGTTGGGCTGCTCCTGGATGAGGCAGCGTAGGGTCTCGATAGTGTAAGAAGGGCCGGGACGGCGGATCTCCAAGTCTGAGCAGGCAAAGCGCTCGTGGTCAGCAATGGCCAGCTTTACCATGGCCAGGCGATCCTCTTTGCTGGCGCCCCCAGCTAAGGGCTTGTGGGGCGGATCCCCTGCCGGCATCCACAGCACCTGATCCAGGTTGAACTGCCAGAGGGCCTGCTCGGCCATGATCAAATGGCCGTGGTGGACGGGGTTAAAGGTGCCGCCGAGAATGCCAACGCGGCGCTGCTTGGGAGCAGAGGAACTCATGGCTGTTGGCTGAGGTAGCTGATGGCGTCGCGCAGCCAGTCCTCTGTTTGCCGGGGCTGGGGTGGCAGGGCTTGGAGGGCTGCTTGGATTTCCTGGGGGCTATAGCCAAGGGCCAGCAAGGCCATTTCCACCTCTTCGCGGATAGGGGAAGGCGGCCCCCCCGACCAAGGCTGATTGGCATTCTCCAGGCCTTTTCGCCAGTGGGCCAATTTGCTTTTTAGCTCCAGCGCCAGCCGCTGGGCGGTCTTGTGTCCTACCCCTGGAGCCAGGGAGAGGAGGCGGGCATTCTCAGTTACCACTGCCTGGACCAGCTCCGGTAGGGCAAAGGTGTTGAGCAATGCCAAGCCTAGGGCTGGCCCCACCCCTGGTACTTTAATTAGTTCCGCAAACAGATCCCGCTCCGCCGCCGAGCCAAACCCATACAACACCAGCTCGGTCTCCCGCACGAGCAAATGGGTGAACACCCGCACGGGCTCCCCTATGGGGGGCAGTTGCTTGAGAAAACGTGCCGGCGCCTGGATGCGATAGCCGATCCCTTGCACCTCTAGAGTGAGGCTGCTGCGCTCTCCCAGTTCCACAGCAACAAGATGACCTGTTAAAAATGCGATCATTTGCGTATCCAACCCGTGTTTAATACTCTGACCCGTAGCCTTCGGAGTTGGCCAGGCAAATCTACTAGGATGAAGAGAAGCTTGCGAGCAACCCTTATGGCTTCAACATCGGCACTGGCCACTCCTATCTCGGCCCGCTGGATTTGGCGAGGGCAGTCTGTCCATTATGTCGAACAGGGCGAGCAGGGACAGCCTCTGCTGTTGGTGCACGGCTTTGGAGCCTCCACTGACCACTGGCGCAAGAACATTCCCGAATTGGCGCAACACTACCAGGTCTATGCCATTGATTTGCTTGGCTTTGGCCGTTCCGCCAAGCCCAAGTGGAACTACGACGCTGAGCTCTGGAAAGACCAACTGCGGGACTTCTGTCAACAGGTGATCCGACAGCCAGTGGTGGCCATTGGCAACTCCCTGGGCGGCTATGTGGTGCTTAGCCTGGCAGCGGAGCATCCCGAATGGGTGCGGGGTGTGGTGCTGCTCAATGGAGCCGGCGGCTTTTCCACTGCCAAGGGATCCCGGCAGTGGCTGGGCAAGCTGGTGGGTTGGAGTCTGCGTCAGCCCTTGGTGTCTTACCTGTTGTTTCAGTACTTGCGCCAGCCCCAGGTGATCCGGGCCAAGCTCAAGCAGGTCTACTACAATCAGGCGGCAGTGACAGACCAGCTGGTGGAAGACATTCACCGGCCTACGCGGGAGCCGGGGGCGGCCGATGTGTTTGTGGCTCTGATGCGAGGCGGACAAAAAGGACGCTACGTGGACGAGCTGCTGCGCAGCCTAGCGCGACCCCTGCTGCTCATCTGGGGCGAGCGGGATCCCTGGATGCGGGTTCGCGAGCGCTCGCAGCTCTACCGCACTCACTACCCCACGGCAGTGGAATACTTCTTGGAAGCTGGCCACTGCCCCCACGACGAGTGTCCCGCCGAGGTTAATGCCATTATCCATCGCTGGATCGAGGAGAGAATCCCTTCCCCCTCCCCGCTAGTGCCGCCATCCATGAGGATCTAGCCGAGGTTATCTAACGGCTGTGGCGGCGGAGCTTCTTCCAGGCCGATGGTATACTTCAGCCACTTCCCAGGTATCGCTGCCGCCGCGGGATCACGGGATCTAGGGTGAGGTCTTCACCATAGCAGCCGCAGTATTGGCAGCGGTGCCCATCGCGATGGAGGACATTGCGCTGCGTCAGGGGAATCCAGTAGTGGCGAAGACGGATGACCGTAGGCAGAGGAAGTTGCCGTAGACTACTTTACCGTTGTGCCCGATTTGCTCGGCCTTGCCCTTGAGCAGCGCGATAGCCCAGCGCAACTGATGATGTTGAGTGGCTCGTAGGAGGCATTGGCTACCAAAACCTTGCCCGTGCTGGGGATCCCCACCCGCTCCAAAAGGCGCCAGCTCCTAATTGAACCCAGCTTTACTGGACTGCGGCCACTTCCACTTGGTCAGCCGGCCCCAGGCTGACGCGAAACTGCCTAGCCCCCCTTGGCAAGGGATCCGGCGCTACCTCAGGCACGTCGGCAAAGGGGGTTATGGCGCGGCGCTCCCGAGCGGGCGCATTCTTTGGTTCGGCAGCCAAGGGGAATCCGGTCTCATCCACCGTTACCCGGTAGACTAAGCTCTCCTGCAAACCTGGGGGAGACTGCCACTACTGGGCCGGGGTGCTTTCCAGACGCTGCTGGAGATCTCCAGCGGCTTCCGGCGCAGTGAGCTGCTCCTGGGGTGGGGAGGGAGGAGGGGGGGGATCCCTGCGGCTGACCCAGAGGCCAACCCCAGCCACCAGGGCAATCCCGCCCGCCAGCAAGGCAGCAATTGCGGTGGGCTGTCGATACCAAGCCGGCGTCGGCGGCGTTGCCAGTTTGTCCAGTTGGGGCAGATCTTCAGCCGCCTGCGAGAGGTTTTCCAGGAGGTCATACAACTGCGTCATCGACAGATCCACCTGGGCAATGCGATCCTCCCCCTGCCGCACCGTAAGGCGGTGGGAAATAAAATCCAGCGGACGGATGGCCGCAGTACCACTGAAAGTTCCCTTGGGCGTACCGCTGAGCTGGGATCCAACGTAGCGGTCGATCACCGTGATCAAATTCTTGAGCCAAACGCTGTCTCCCTGCAGAGTTTTGGTGGTCTCTCCCTGGCGGATTTCCAGCTGACACTCAAAGTTGCTCTCAATCGCTTGTAATGGCAACCTAGCAGAGCCATCAACTGGCCGGGAAGGGAGGGGCGCTTCCCCGCGCACGGTGAGGGTCGAGGTGGGTTGGTGATAGGTTTGGCTAAGGGTGAGGCTGGGCATAATTCCAAGGCTGAGGGCTAGGAAGAGGGCAGGGCATCCGATCCTACCTTGCTGCTGGCAGGGAGATCCATCTCAGGGCGATTGAGCAAGGCTTTCCACAGCCGCTCTGCTCCTCTGGGGCTACTGTAGAACAGCAGCTCAATCAGGATGCGCAGAGCCAGTTCGGCAAGGCTATCCTCATCGCGGACATCCCCATCCACCATACGGCTGCGGTAGTGGGAGATAAACTCGCCTAGATAATCGCCCACCAGCGGCTGACGGAAAGGGCTGAGCTCCTGCTTGAGGGCAGCTTCCAGTTGCTCCAGCGTGCTACGGATACGGGCCTGTTGCTGGGCTGCCAGATAGGCAATTACTCTGGCCAGGGCGCGGGCCTCTGCGATCTCGACTTTCTTGGGTTCACCGCTAGTGCGGCGGAGGGGATTGGCGTTGCGCAGGCGCCAGAGGGCCACCCGATCGCCAATGTACTCTTCTAGGTTCAGGGCCTTGGCTGCTGCCAGAACGGCCTCGGAACTCTCCCCGCTCAAGGACTCCAGGCCCAACAACAGCAAATCCAAGTGGGCTTTGATGGCTGCAGTAGCTGTAGTGGGGCCAAGGGCTTGAGGATCTAACTGAGTCTGCCTAGGTTCCACTGTCACGCTGTTAATGGGAACTTTTAGCTTGGGTAGGACTCTATGATCTCCTCTCCAGGGTAAACTCGCAACCCACCTCTTTGCCTTGGGCAAGAGCTCGAACGCTAGGATGGAATTCCACTCCACCTTTCCATAGATTGGTGATGTATACTGTAGCAGACGCAAGGAGAGGGGAAGCCCCACTTGAACTGAGCTACAGCTTCTGTGTAACGCCCTGCCTTTTTGAAGGCCAGTGCAATGCTAGACCTTGTTCCGGATGAGCATGGATGCTTCCCAACACAGCCCTGCCCCCCTAATCCTGATCTTCAAGGATCAGCTAGGTCAGCGCGGCGTTGTGTTGGACAAGATTTACTACTCGGTAGGGCGAGCCGCCAACAGCCACATCCGTCTCTATGACCCCTTTGTTTCCCGCCAGCACGCTGTCATTATCCGCGTTCCTGAAGAAAACCAGGCTGGATACAGCTACGTGATCTTTGACGGCAGCCCTGGCTCTCGTCAAAGCACCAATGGTTTGTTCGTCAATGGGAAACGGGTTTCCTCTCATCGGCTGCAGCTTTTTGACAAGATCGGGTTTGGGCCGAGGGCAACAGCCATTGTTAGGAGCACCGACCACTTCAGTCCCGATACCTTGGCTATCCTTTTGAAGACGCCGCCCAATGTTCCTGAGCCGGGATCCCAGCAGGACACCGAGAAAGAAGCGCTCAGAGAGAACGAAAGCTTCACTGCCATCCCCTGACCTGCGGTATCCTGAGACCAGCAGCCTAGTGAGCTTTGGGTTCCCGTGGCTTCCATTCCCCCTGCGCTGAGCAGCTACTGGCAAAATGGCTTTGACCTGGAAGCTCACCTGGGATCCTTCCTCGGTCTTGAAGCCGCCGAGCTGCAGGAAAAGCTGCGAGCCGGGCAACAACAGTTGGCAGAGCTGGGCCGGCGCGACTTCGGCTGGGATCAGGTAGAGGCCTTTTACCGGGATCGGGTGGGATCTGCCTATCTGCTGGACTTGGCCGCTTGGCACCTAAGCAGCACCGACTACATCGGTGACACCCTGCGCCTGGTGGCGGATCAGGCCCGCGGGCTGGTGCTGGATTTTGGCGGAGGCATTGGCACCCACACCATTGGGGCAGCCCTCTGCCCAGCAGTGGAGCAGGTGATTTTTTGGGATATCAACCCCATCCATCGGCAGTTTGTACAACTGCGGGCGGAAAAATTGGGTCTAAGCGAGCGGATCCACTGTCCAGAAACCTTGCCAGAAGGGATCTTTGATACC
The DNA here is from genome assembly GCF_047461475.1 of Synechococcus sp. WC10meta. Lineage (NCBI taxonomy): Bacteria > Bacillati > Cyanobacteriota > Cyanophyceae > Synechococcales > Synechococcaceae > Synechococcus > Synechococcus sp. WC10meta. Next base: position 13,239 of record NZ_JANSHF010000001.1, on the reverse strand, counting down.
ATTATCTGCTTTGATGTGGTGGAACACCTGCCAGATCCAGCAGCTCAGTTGCGTCAGTTTTACGCTTGGCTCAAGCCGGAAGGTAAGTTGTTGATCAACTGGTATTTTTTCAAGGGGTTTAACGACGAGTTTCCTTTCCACCTGGACGACCCCCAGAAAGTTGAGCAATTCTTCCAGGTGCTGCAAAGTCACTTTTTGGAAGTGTTTCATCCCTATCTCATCACTGCCCGCTGCTACCGCAAGTGGAATAAAGGCTGAGACTGGAGAGAACCCAAGTGCTGCGCTACTTGCAGGTGTTGTGGCTGTTTTGGAGCACTTCTGTAGCAGCAGAAATGGAGTACCGGGCCAATTTTTTCTTTGCCAGCCTCAGCAGCTTAGGCGGCCTGGCGTCAGCCTTGTTTGGGCTGTCGCTGTTCTACCAGCAGGGGCACCGCTTGGGGGGCTGGAGTTGGCCGGAGGCGCTCATCGTCCTGGGGGTGTTCACCATCCTCCAGGGGGTGTCGACCAGCCTCTTTAACGTCAACCTCAATCGCATCGTGCAGCAGGTGCAGGAGGGCACCCTGGATTTTGTTTTGCTCAAGCCCATCAGCAGCCAGTTTTGGCTGTCAACGCGGGTGTTCTCTCCCTGGGGCCTGGTGGATATCGGCTTTGGCCTGTTGCTGATTCTCTACGCCGGGATCCAGTTGGAGCTGCCAGCCTGGGCCTATGTCCTGGGGCTAGTGCCCTTTTTGCTGGGGCTGGTCATTCTCTACAGCCTCTGGTTTATGCTGGCGGCCACCAGCATCTGGTTTGTTAAGATCTACAACGTCACCGAGGTGCTGCGGGGCTTGGTAGAGGCTGGGCGATTCCCGCTGGTGGCCTATCCGGTGGCCTATCGGCTGTTTTTTACCTTCGTCGTGCCGGTGGCTTTCTTGACCACAGTGCCGGCGGAAGCTTTGTTGGGGCGAGCCCAATGGCCCTGGCTTGTGGGATCCGCCCTGTTGGCAGCAGGCTTGCTGTGGGGATCCCATCTATTCTGGCGCTTTGCCTTGCGCTTTTACACCAGCGCTTCTAGTTAAGTCTTGCCTCCTCAACTGCAGCCGACCCCACCGCCTAGGAGAGGCCCAAAGGGAATTAGGTTAAGATGAAAGTCACGACTGCGCCAAAACCCTTGGAGGCCAGGTCATGGGCGAAGCCAAACGCCGCAAAACCCGCAGCAGCCCAGATCCCGACCAAGAGTTGCTGTTTCCCAGCTTCAAAAGCATTCCTCTCACCAAAGCCCAAGCCCGCACGATCTACAACTGGACAACTCGAGGCACTTGGGCCGGCATTATTCTCCTAGCCATTGTCTGGGTGATAGTGCGATTTGTGGGGCCTGCTTTCGGCTGGTGGCATCTGGCGGGCTAGCCAGCTGGATCCTTTGAGTTTTCCCGGAGTTTCCCTATGCAATCCTACTTGGCAGCCGCCCTTCAGATGACCAGCACGCCTGATCTGGCCGGCAACTTCCAGCAGGCGGAGGAGTGGATTGATTTTGCGGCGCGCCGGGGCTGTGAGCTCGTAACCCTGCCGGAAAACTTCGCCTTCATGGGGCCAGAGGAAGAGAAAGTTCGTCTTGCTCCAGAGATCGCGCAGCGGGCGGAGGAATTCTTGGCCAAGATGGCCCAGCGCTACCAGGTATTTGTGCTGGGCGGCGGATACCCGGTGCCAGATGGAGAGGGCAAGGTGTACAACACGGCCGCCCTCTACAGCCCAGAGGGCAGAGAGCTGGCTCGCTACCGCAAGATCCACCTTTTCGACGTCAACTTGCCCGACGGCAACACCTACCGCGAGTCCAACACGGTGGTGAGCGGCAACGAGGTGGTTGTCTACCAGGAAGAACGGCTAGGCACCCTTGGCCTTTCGGTCTGTTACGACGTGCGCTTTCCCGAGCTGTATCGCTCCCTGGTGGATCGGGGGGCGGAGGTGTTGCTGATCCCTGCCGCCTTTACGGCATACACGGGCCGGGATCACTGGCAGGTTTTACTGCAGTGTCGGGCCATTGAAAACACCTGTTATGTCATCGCCCCTGCCCAGGTGGGCACCCACTACGCGCGGCGGCAGTGCCACGGGCATGCCATGATCGTGGATCCCTGGGGGACGATCTTGGCGGATGCCGGCGGCGAAAAACCAGGTGCGGCCATTGCTGAGATCGACCCGGAGCGGCTGCAGCTTGTCCGACGGCAGATGCCCTCGCTGCAACACCGTCGGCTTGCCTGAGGGATCCCCTATGCCTTGGCCGCCGCTAATCCTCTACAGCAAGCCTGGCTGCCACCTCTGCGAGGGCTTAGCGGAGAAGTTGCAGCAGATCCCTGAAGTCAGGGAGCTGGAAGTTCGTGACATTACTTCCAACCCCCTTTGGTGGGAGCAGTACTCCCTCGAGGTTCCCGTGCTGAAGGTGGCTGGGGATCCGGAACAGCCCCTACCGCGCCCTTCTCCGCGGCTAACGGTAGCGCAGTTGCGCAGCTGGCTGGGACAACAGTTGGGTGGTCTCTCAGGAGGCTAGCGCTTCCTTGCGGGCAGTGTAGCCGGCCTGGCGCAGAGCTGCAACGGTGGCCTCGGCATCTTTAACCCAAAATTCGGATCCCAGCCGCACCCAGAGGGTGTGGGGGGGGGCGACGAGGGCAGCCACCACGGGAATGCGATTTTCTTCCTGAGCTTCCGAGCGTTGACCGGCAAGTACCGCTTGCAGACGGCGCCGCTCCTCTACGGTTCCAGCAGAGTCCAGGGGAACTTCCACCGTGACCCAGCTTACCGCTTCAATGGGCTGCAGGTCCTCCACAATCAATTGCACCTGCTCATCCCGCTGGTCGACCTTAGCCCAAACCAAGAGCCGTTGATCCACCTGCAGGCAACTGCGCAAACGCTTGTAAGTCTTGGGGAAGAGCACCGCTTCGCAAGTGCTTGTCAGATCTTCTAGTTGCAAAATGGCCATGCGCTCCCCTTTCTTGGTGCTGACGGTTTTGATGGCGGTCACCAGAGCGAGAATGCCGACTGAGACCTCAGACGAGCAGGTCTTCAAGTCAGCGAGGTTGACAAGAGCTAGCAGCTGTACTTGCTTTTGGAGCCGCCGCAGAGGGTGATCCGAAACATAAAAGCCCAACAGTTCCCGCTCTAGCCTCAGCTTTTCCTGCGGCGGAAAGTCTTCAGTTGCAGGCCCTTGGGGCGCTTCCGTAAAGCCCTGACTGCTGCTGCCCAACAAATCAAATAGGCTGGCTTGGCCGATGGCTTTGGACTTGGCCCGCTCCGCCGCCCAACTGAGGACGGGATCCAGATCCGCTATGAGCTGTTTGCGGTTGCCGGAAATACCGTCGAAAGCGCCTGCACAGATGAGCGACTCTATGGCCCGGCGGTTGACGATGCGCAGATCGACCCGCTGGCAAAAGTCGGCCAAAGAGGTAAAGGGGCCGCCAGCCTGGCGAGTGGCCAGAATGTTTTGCACCGCTCCCTCGCCTACATTCTTCACTGCCCCCAAACCAAACAAAATGCTGGATCCCTGAGGCGTAAAGTCTAGGCCGGAGCGGTTGATGTCAGGCGGCTCAATTTGGATTCCGATTGACAGGCAGTAGGTGATGTAGCGCTGGACTCTATCCTGATCCCCGCTTACAGAAGAAAGCAGCGCTGCCATGTATTCTGTTGGGTAGTTGGCTTTTAGATAGGCGGTCTGGAAAGTAATCAATCCGTAGGCTGTAGAATGGGATTTGTTAAAGCAATACTCGGCAAAAGCAACCATCTGGTCGAAGAGCTCCGTGGCTACTTCTTTAGCCACACCTCGCTCGACTGCTCCTCGAACAAACTGCTCGCGGTGTTTCTCCATTTCCGAGACCTTCTTTTTCCCCATCGCCCGCCGCAGCAGGTCAGCCTGGCCCAGGGTATAGCCGGCCATGTCCTGGGCAATGCGCATGATCTGTTCTTGGTAGAGGATAGCCCCATAGGTATCTTGAAGGATTGGCTTGAGAAGGTCGTGGGCATAGGTTATCGGCTTGCGGCCATGTTTGCGATCGATAAAGTCTGGGATCATGCCCGTATCCAATGGCCCCGGTCGGTAGAGAGCCAAGACCGAGGAAATATCTTCCAGATTTGAGGGCTTGAGCTCTCGCACCACCTGCTTCATCCCGGAAGATTCCAGTTGGAAGATCCCTTCCACCTCCCCTTTTTCCAAAAGTTGGTAAGTCTTTGGATCGTCCAGTGGTAGGTTGTCCAAATCAATCACAACGCCTCTATGTTCTCGAATTAGCTCTACAGTCCGCTGGATCAGGGTTAGGTTGCGCAGCCCCAAAAAGTCCATCTTTAACAAGCCCAAAGACTCGATGTCCTCCATCGAGTACTGGGTAATAATTTGGCCTTCATTGTTGTACTGCAAAGGCACGATCTCGTCCAAAGGATCCTTGGAAATGACTACGCCAGCGGCATGGACTCCAAAGGTTTTGTTGGTGCCTTCTAGCAACCGAGCTAGGTCAATCCAGCGGCGGGTGGTTGGGTCTTTCTCATATTTTTCCTTAAACTCTGGAGCAGGAGTGTTCTCGCTAATCATCTCCTCTAGTTTTGCCGGCTTGCCCCGGGATACCGGGATCAACTTTGCCATTTTGTCAGCTTCTGAATAGGGGATATCCAGAACCCGAGCAACGTCCTTGAGGATAGCTTTGGAAGTCATGCGGTTAAAGGTAATGATCTGAGCCACTCGCTCCTGTCCATACTTGCGGGTTACGTATTCGATCAGCTCTCCCCGACGCTCGATACAAAAGTCAGTATCGATGTCTGGCATTGATTGCCGTTCTGGGTTGAGAAAACGCTCGAAGAGCAACCCGTATTTGACAGGATCGATATTGGTAATCTGTAGGGCGTAGGCCACCAGGGATCCGGCTGCCGAACCACGGCCTGGGCCCACTGGGATCCCGTGCTCACGGGCATAGCGAACGTAGTCCCAGACCACCAAGAAATAGCTGGAAAACCCCTTTTGCTGGATGATATCCAGCTCAAAGCGCAGGCGCTCCCGATAGTTTTGGGGGATCTGATCCGGATGGGCGACGCCACAGCGCTTTGCCAAGCCTTGCCAGGCCAATTCAGCAAGGTAGCTATCGGCAGAATGACCTGGGGGAACTGGGTAGTCAGGCATGCGTATTTCCCCAAACAGGTCATAGTCCTCAATCTTTTCCAGCACTTTGAGGGTATTGGCAATCGCCTCGTCGATGACCTCCTGCTCGAGGTGATCGCGGCAGAGGCGGCGCATTTCCTCTAGGCTTTTTAGGTACTCTGTGCCCGTGTAGCGAAGGCGATTTTTCTCGGTGAGGGATTTGCCTGTCTGGATACAGAGCAGGGCATCGTGGGCCTCCACATCCCAGCAAGAAATAAAGTGGGTATCGTTGGTGAGGATGATTGGGATCCCCAACTCCCGAGCAATGCGAACCAATTGCACATTGACAAAGCGGTCTTCCCGGTAGCCGTGATCCTGGATCTCGATGTAGTAGTCATCTCCAAACTGTTCCTGGTACCAGGCAGCAACCTGACGAGCAATTTCTGGCCGCCCCTGCAAAATGGCCTGGGGAACCTCTCCAGCAAGGCAGCCGCTGGTAACAATCAACCCCTCCTTGTATTGCACTAAATACTCTTTATTGATGCAGGGTCGAGCGAAGATCCCCTTGCCTTGAACGCCGTGGAGATGGGAAATGGTGGTCAGCTTCACCAAGTTTTTGTAGCCCTGGGTGTTTTTGGCCAAGACCACTTGGTGATACTTTGGGTACTTGCGGCTTTTGTCCCGAATGTTGCCGTTGATAACATACATTTCGTTGCCGATGATTGGCTTAATCCCTTTGCTTTTACACAGTTTCACCAGTTCGATGGCCCCGTACATAACGCCGTGATCCGTCAGGGCCAGTCCTGGGAAACCCATAGCCACTGCTTGCTCAATCAAAAGCGGCAGTCGGCTAGCCCCGTCTAGAAGGCTGTACTCGCTGTGCAAGTGCAAGGGAACAAAGGCCATGGCAACGGTAGGGATAAGGGATCCCTTCAACCTTAACTCAGCGCTCTCCTTTTCCAGTTGCCGGCAGAGGCCGCTACAGTGAAGTCAAGCCCACCTTTTCGCCCTTCGCCTGATATGGAGCCTCCTATTCGCCTCACCCAGTACTCCCATGGTGGCGGCTGCGGCTGCAAGATTGCCCCTGCGCTGCTGCAGCAGATTCTCAAGGAGCTGCCCCTCCTCTGGTCGGATCCAGCCCTGTTGGTGGGAGCTGAAACCAGCGACGACGCTGCTGTTTACCAACTCAACGACGAGCAGGCCCTCATTCTAACCACCGACTTTTTCATGCCCATCGTGGACAATCCGGTGGATTTTGGCCGCATCGCTGCCGCCAATGCCCTTTCCGATGTTTACGCGATGGGGGGCACGCCCATCCTTGCCCTGGCCATTCTGGGCATGCCGGTCAACACCCTGCCCCTGTCGGTCATTCGGGAGATCATGGCCGGGGGGATCCAAGTCTGTCAGGAAGCGGGGATCCCTCTAGCTGGGGGGCACTCCATCGATTCCCCTGAGCCCATCTTCGGCCTGGTGGTGGCAGGGCTGGCCCACCCGCAGCACATCCGCCGCAACGCCACCGCCCAGCCTGGCGACGATCTCATTCTGACCAAGCCGCTGGGGATCGGGGTAATGACCACCGCCCTGAAGAAGGGTCAGCTCAGCGCAGCGGGCTATGCAGAAGTTTTACAAGTGATGACCCAGCTCAACCGCATTGGCCCGCAACTGGCCCGGCGAGCCCAGGTTCACGCCTTAACCGATGTAACGGGCTTTGGTCTTTTGGGACACTTGCTGGAGGTCTGCCGTGGCTCGGGGGTGAGCGCTGAGTTGGATCTGGCTGCCATTCCCTTTTTGCCAGAAGCCCTCTCCTTGGCTGAGGCTGGGATCTTCCCAGGCGCGGCCCGTCGCAACTGGCAAAGCTATGAGGGAGTAGAGGCCAACTCTCTGCCCGAGTGGCAGCAATTGCTCTTGTCGGATCCGCAAACCAGCGGCGGCTTGTTGGTGGCTGTAGATCCGACCCACACGGCGGAGCTATTGCAAGAACTGCAGGAGGCCGGCTACCCCTATGCCCGTCGCATTGGCCGCTGCCAGGCCGGTGAAGGGATCGCCATCCGGCTTGTCGGCGAGATCCCAAGATGAAGATTTGGTCAAGCAGGGCTGCAAAAGTTGAAGATCTCATGTAAGGGGAACAGATACCTTGGAGGGGTATGAACGAGTCCTCTCCCAACAGCCACAGCCTGGTTCCGTGGGTTGATCCAGAGCAGCTAGTCTGCAGTCTCAGCAGTGGTCAACTGCTGATGGTGGATCCCCAGCGACACAACGCCTTGATCATCTGCAAAACGTTTCATGCCGAGTTTGCCGGGCCGGGCGCTGCAGTCGGGGGTCCTTTGGACGTGGAGTCGAGCGGCGTGGTTCCGATTGGGGATGTGGCTCTGTTGCATCCCCGGAGCTACCAAGAGCGGCAGAATGCTTATGCCAAGCGGCTGCACTGGATGCGCTGGCTGCAGCAGATTACCGACAACCCTCTGTCGGCCCAGCGGGCACGAACCTTGCTCTTTAGCCTAGAAGAGTTTTTCTCTGCTGAGGTGGTCAGCCAACTCCCCGATGAGGTTTTGGCGCGGCTGGTAGGGGTGCTGCCCCAGACCATTGCCGCAGCCCGCAGGGAAGTAAGCTACCCCACGGCCAAAGCTGCGAGTCTCCGCGCCTCCTTTCCTCGATAACCTTGCCCCAGCTATTCCTTGGGCGATTGAGTCTGCCTGGGCTGGTTGGCATCACGGCTTGCCGTTGGGATAGAGCCGGTTTAGTCCTTTGCGCGCTTTGGCATGGATGTCCAGGGTGGCATTCATTTTCAGGATTTGCCGGTAAACCTGCTCAGCCCGAGCAATTTCCCCCTCCTGTTCCAGTTTCTCGGCCAGCCTGAGCAAGTTCTGGGCTGAAGGCTCTGCCAGGGATCTCGCTTGGCCTTCCTGCCCCTGCAAGCGCTGCAGTTCTTCCAGGCGCTCTAGCACCATCGGTCGCAGCAGCCAAGAGTCATCCAAATCCAAAACTTCCCGGTAGTAGCGCTGGGCCTCTTTGAAGTTCTTTTGCTCGTCGTAGGCTTCCGCCAGTTGCAGAGCCAGCTCTGCCGTAGGCCGATCCTTAAATTGCCGATGCAGTTGGTTGAGCCGCCGCACGAAGGGGGATCCCTGCTGGGGGTTTTGCAGATCCGGAGCGTGTTGAACTGGCAGGTAGTTGGCGTTTTGGGCCAGTTGTTCCCCGGAAGAGGCAGCCTCTGTGGCTTGCCCTCGCAAGGGTACCTGACGGCTGAGGCTTTTGGGATCCAGGGGTGTGGGCTTGGAGAGCTCAATTGGCTGATCCCCAGAAGAGGTGGACGGACTTGACAGCGGGATCGGCTGCGGCGAGGGAAGGGTCTTGCGAGCCGGCGATTGGGGAGATGGCTGCTTTGGCTCCTCAAGGGTGCGGGGAGACCTTGCTTTAGGAGTCTCTCTGCGCTCTTGGGCCAATTCTCGATAGAGAGCAGCTAACTGAAGGTAGCCTGCCTCCTCGTAGGCAGTGGCCAACCAAAGGGCATTTTCAGGGCTGGGATCGGCCCGATAAGCCCGCCGCAACAACTGCAAAGCAGTGCCATAGTTGCGCTCTCGAATAGCTGCCTGCCCCAAGCTGGCTGACTTGGCCGCCGTGGTATCGCTAGCCATACTTGCTGTGCCTCCCTGGGTGCTGCTGGTAGATTCCTAGCCTAAGCATACCTTTGCCGAGCCAGACGTTAACTGCTAGGAAAGACTTCTCCTATTGGCAAGCATTTCTAGCCAATATCGACTGGCTTAAATGTGGGCAAGAAGATCTGGATGTAGGGCGTACCTTCAAGCTAGCCTGGAGTTGGGGCTCTAGAAGCAACAGATTCCGGCGCCAAGATGATTCAAGACTTTCGAGAGCGGTACCCCATGGGCAGCTTGCTCACCGATCTGTTGCGCGTGGAAGAAGGGATCTACATCGTCAAAGCCCAGGTAGTGGTGAACAACACCGTTTTGGGCAGTGGCATGGCCGGCTCAAACACCATCGAAGACGCTGAAGATGCTGCCTTGAAGCGGGCTCTTCAGCATGCAGGATTTGGTCGCCCTACCTCCTCTTTAAGTTTAGGCCTAGACGCTGCCCCTGCCAGGGCTTCTTATCTGTCCTCTCCCAGTTGGCCAACTCCTAACTTGGGCAATGGACAGTCCCAGTCTTCCTCTACCCCTCCAACCCCTGAAGCAGCAGGGATCTCAGCCCGATCCCAGGCCCTTAAAGAAGCGGAGACGCAAAGCGACGACCTTTCGGATCTCATTGCGCAAACGGACGTGGAAATGCAGCGCATTGGCTGGGGCCGCAAGGAGGGCCAAGAGTTTTTGGAACGTCGCTTCCAGAAAAAATCTCGCCACCAGTTGACTGAAACTGAGTTGCGGGAGTTCTTGCGCTACCTCAAACAGCAGCCCTCCCGCCTGGGCAGTGAGCCCCGCTTCTAAGTTTTGCCACCAGGGCTGACAGGCTACGGCGCCCCCACAATCACTGTGGTATTCTGCATCGTTTTGACCACCGTCTCCCCCCCTTCCGAGAGCACAACCTGCCGCTCTGGCACCGATACCTTGGCTACCTGGGCAGTTTGGTAGTTTTGCCCAGCCTGCACAACTGCGGGAAGGGTGCCAGGGGCAGAAATGAGGGCAAAGGACTCACGGCCAATTTGGATAACCCCAGAAACCTGCACGCTGCGGGCAAAAGCAGCCGGATCTGGCGTGGGTGTGGGGAGCGGCGTAGCCACGCCTACAGGCACTTCGCCCCCCAGGGGAGGCAGTTCTGGAAGGGGCGGCAGATCTAGGGGTGGTAGAGGGGGCTCGGGAGCGCGCACGTTCTGGGGCACAAAGGGATCCGCCCGTCCCGCCCTACTCAGAGCCCGCTGGGTTTCCTGCTCCCGATCCACAGGTGGGATCAGGATGGAGGCAGGTTGGGTTGGCAAGGGCCGAGGCTGGTCGGGAGCAGTCTGGCCAAAGCCTTCGGGCAGAGCCGCCGTCTGTTGCCGGGCAAGAGCCCGCAGCTGGCTAGCTCCACGGGCCAGGGTAGCATTCATGTCCTGTTCCCAACGGCCTGAGGGGTTGAGCCGCATGATCACGGGGTTGCTGTTGCCGCGAAATTCTACCCAGACTTCCGCTTCCGTGTTGCTGAGCCGGCGGGAGCGAAGGATGCGGGATCCCGGCGGCAAAAGCGGCTGCAGGGCCAGCTCGGCGTCCCGAACTGCCTGGGCGTTGGCCAAAGCGGGAGCCAGAGACATGCCTCCTGCCAACCCCAGCAGGATCCCAAGCAAAAGCAGTGGGCGAACCATAAAAACCCCTGGGAGAGCGTCTCTGGACTAAAATATCCAAAATCCTCGCAATGGGGCTAACCTCGAGCTGCCTTTTTGTCAAGCCTCTCCCACTAGAACAGCAATTCCTGACCCAAGGCAGCAAAGTTTGCCATAATTAAAACTTGTAAACATTCTGGCTCTCCCCACTTTGGATCCCGCCAACCCTAGCCAATTACAGGAGATTGCCGAGCGGCTGCGCAGCCCACGACCAGCGGATCGGATGCTGGCCTTGGCGCAGTTGCGGGACGTGCCAGCAGAGCAGGCAGTGCCGCTGATTCTGCAGGTCGTTGACGATGAAAACCTGCAAGTGCGCTCTTTTGCCGTCTTTGCGCTCGGGGTCAAGCAAACTGACGCCTGTCTGCCTAAGTTGGTGGAGATCCTCACCCAGGACCCGGACTACAGCATTCGCGCCAATGCAGCAGGCGCTCTGGGATACCTAGAAGACCCCCGGGCTTTCGAGGCGCTGGTGCGTGCCTTCTACGAAGATGTGGAGTGGCTGGTGCGCTTTAGTGCTGCCGTAGCGTTGGGCAACCTGAAGGATCCCCGAGCTTATGACGTACTGCTGCGGGCGTTGGAGGGGCCGGAAGAGTTGCTCCAGCAGGCGGCCATCGCTGCCTTGGGGGAACTGGGGGATCTGCGGGCGCTGGATCACCTCTTGCGCTTTGCCCAATCGGAAGATTGGCTGGTGCGGCAGCGGCTGGCCCAGGCCTTGGGAAATCTGCCCTCGCCTAAGAGCGTTTCCGCCCTCAACTATCTGGCCAAGGATCCTAACGATAGCGTTGCCGCAACCGCTCTGGATTCCCTGCGACGGCTGCGCCAAAGGGGTTTTCCGGAAGCAGGATCCCCAACAGCGGATTAGAAGCAAGCTAAGCTGAAGATCGGGGTTCAGCTTGCTGGAGGGCTCCTTTGAGGAGGAGGCAAGCTTTTCTGTTCTTATCCCCTGCTCTATGGTGGCTACCAAACCCCATCCTGAGATAGCCGGACTTCCCTCTCGGCCCCGCATCGTGGCGGCTCTGTCTGGGGGGGTAGACAGCTCCACAGTGGCAGCTCTCCTCCACGAACAGGGCTACGCTGTGGAAGGGGTTACTTTGTGGCTGATGCGGGGGAAAGGCCAGTGCTGCACCGACGGCCTGGTGGATGCTGCTGCTGTTTGTGAGCAACTGGGGATCCCGCACCACATTGTGGATAGCCGCGAGTTGTTCCAAACCCACATTGTCGAGTACCTGCTAGCCGGCTATGCGGACGGGATCACACCGCTGCCCTGCTCCCGCTGCAACAAGCTGGTCAAGTTCGGTCCCCTGCTGGCCTACGCCCAGGAGCAGCTGGGCATCTCGCAGATTGCCACTGGCCACTACGCGCGGGTACGTTTCAACGCCGAGCTAGGGCGCTACCAACTGCTGCGGGCTGTGGATCGCCAAAAGGATCAGTCTTATTTTCTCTACGACCTCAGCCAGGAGCACTTGGCCCACAGCCTCTTCCCGTTGGGCGAGTACACCAAAGCCCAGACCCGCCAGATGGCTAGGCGCTACGGCCTGGCCACCGCCAACAAGCCAGAGAGCCAGGATCTTTGCCTAATTGAAACCTACGGCTCGATGCGCAACTTCCTGGATCAGCACTTGGGGGAAAGGCCAGGGGAAATTGTCGATACTCAGGGGCGGGTCCTGGGGTACCACCAGGGCATTCACCACTACACCATTGGCCAGCGCAAGGGCTTAGGCATTGCTGCCCCTCGTCCGCTCTATGTGGTGCGCATCGATGCAGCCATGAACCGCGTGGTGGTGGGAGAGCGGGAAGAAGCCACCCAAGCAGAAGCCTGGGTGCGGCAGGTCAACTGGGTGTCGATCCCAGCGCCATCAGAGCCCTTGGAGGTAGAAGTGCAGGTGCGCTACCGTACCCCTGCCGTGCCAGCTACCTTGATCCCGGAATCGCCGGAACGCGTGAAGTTGCAATTTGCCGAGCCCCAGTTTGGCGTCACCCCCGGCCAGGCCGCCGTTTGGTACCAGGGGGATCTGCTGCTGGGAGGTGGCATCCTCGAGCGCCCTCTTTCCTAGCTGGAAGTTTGCCAGAACGCAGCGGCAGGACCTCAAGCTGGCGGGATAGGGGCAGCCGCGGCTAGAGTCAATCGGTTGTGGCTATTGAGGCCCATGCGCTTGGCTTTCTACCTGCGCTTGCTGCTGTTGTTGGCGCTGCTGGCCCTGTTTACAGGCCTAATTGTGTGGCTGATTCAGTCCTTTCTCGAGCTCTACTACGCCACCCGCTACCACCCCCTTTTAGGGGGTCTGTTAGTTGGAGTGCTGACGCTGCTGCTAGTGGTGTTTTTGGCCGCCTCGGTCTATTACTTGTTTCTCTTTGGCCGAGCTTCCTCGTCTCCAACCCAGCGCCTCCCTCGGCTAGCTTCCCCGACAACCCCCGCCGAAAAGTGGGAGGCAGCCCGGCGCAACCTGGCCCAACTGGAGGCTCAAGTAGCCCAGATTCAGGATCAGGTGGCCCGAGCAGCGCTGGCAGAACGGTCAGCCCGCTTAGCCCAGCAGTTGGCCCAGCCTCAACTGAAGGTGGTGGTTTTCGGCACAGGCTCGGCGGGCAAAACCTCGCTGGTGAACGCTCTCCTGGGGCGGCCAGTGGGAGCAGTGGGGGCCACCCTGGGCACCACGCAAGCCGTGGCCGTCTACGACTGGAACCTGCCCGGCATCCTCCACCCCGTGAAGATCGTGGACTGTCCAGGCATTTTGGAAATTGGGCCGGCAGGAGCCATGCGGGAAGAAGAGGCCCAGGCTCAGGCCCAGGCTGCCGAGCTGTTACTGGTCTGTCTCTTATACACATCTGACCCAGCCGACGATCTTAC